>DKOG01000244.1 GCA_002469915.1 Bacteroidetes bacterium UBA7368 | reverse complement strand
ATTGAAGTAAAAAACATCCCCGGTTACCGTAGTCTAGAATTACTCAGTCGTGATATAGGAAATGAGGTTGAGTTCATGACCATTATGACCTTTGACACCCTAGAAGACGTCGTAGGTCTTCAGGGCCCTGATTACGAGAAAGCTTACGTTCCGGAAGCGGCACAAACGGTACTTAGTCGATGGGATCAGACCTGTCTACACTATGAATCCGCAGAGTGATCAGGACCTTCTTAGGCCTTTTTAATGACAGTGCTGATTTCTGAATCTGTGGTATGGAATGCCGGTCATTTCCCGTAGGAGTACTCGAGATCGCACGCACGCAGCGGGTGGACTGAAGTCAACAGGCGTTACTTGTTAGACTACTCGGTACGATTTTCATTTGCGGCGAAGGAAATGAAAATCGTTCACCTCAAAACTAGACTAAAAAACCCGCCCAATATTAATGACGCGAAAGGTTGGAAGTATGGCGTCGTAATCTGTGCTAGAAACGATCATACGCTTCATACCAAATCCGATACCCACGTAATAATTCTGTTTCTTGCCCAAAAGCCAACTCTGATTAACATCGAATCCAGCCCCGAGTGATGTTCCAGCACTACCCCATTTTGTTAGGCCAACCTTGAGGCCAAACGTGAAACCGCTCAAGGGATTCGCTCCCGGATAAAAACGCCAGAAAACGTCCGCATTCACGTAGGCGTCCCCCCCAAAAAACGTTGACCCCCCGATACCGGCGGTCGATGTTTTACTAACTACACGCTCATATTCAGCGTTGAAGAATTCAACCATGAGCCCAAATGGATTTGCTGAAATGGCTTGAGTTTTCGGCTCTTCGGAAATAGTCTGGGCTTGAGTGGCGACTGACGAAACAATAGAGAGCGTTATCAAAAGGCAGAGTAGCTTTGCAAGCTGAAAAATTCGGTTAACCATCTTCTTTTCACCCAACATCAGTTGAAATAATCTGTTCTATTCAGTCATAGTTAGTAGAAAGGAGTCCAAAAAGTGGGTAGGAAGCCTTGATACTTAAATACTCTTTCAAAATGAGAACGCAGTCATAAAGCGCCGTTTCGCAAACCGAAAACCTGTATAAAGCTTTCCTAAAATTATTTTTAGAAGGAAAAACCCTTTCGACGCTTCGCGTCGATCACTTGTACAAAAGAAGATGCTAAGGCAGATTATTTTGGTCTATTTTTTTCAAGAAGATAGAGGAACTCACAATCTGGCCTGGCTGGATAGGCCCTTTTTGTTGTTGCTTTATATGTCGTTCAAAGGCGTTGAATACGTCCGAGAAAAGGCATCGTTATCTGAGTTTCCCGACGACGAGCTGTCCGGTTAGGCCGGGCCAGAACTCTGAGTTTCGGTAAATCAGGAATGGCTTGAGGCTGAACCCAATAAACTTCCACCTGCACCAGTCAATTTCGTGGATGCTGACATAAGTGGGTCTGAGTAGGTTACAGGGAGACTGTTGAGCCGAGATTTAGGCGAAGCGATGTCATAGTGCTCGTTTCTCCGTGCAGATCCTTTATGTTAATCGTGAAGTTGTCAATATCGCTAAGATCTGAATACTCGTACTCCTCGATATGGGGGATTTCTTTGGACGTAACACGAATGGTCGTTCCTAGAAGACGTTATCTGTGAGGAGGTTTGAGGCTTGAGACACCGAACCCTCACACTGTGGCCTCACTCATCGTGTACGTCGATCTATCAAGCTACTTTCGGTTATGGCGCCACTTGGCCAAAAAACTGGCAAAGGAACCAATAAGTAGTCCTCCGGGACCCGTTATTACTATTCCCAAAATTGGTCCTTGATTACCACCGATACCAAGTAAGATTGGGATGGTCATTCCACCAATCAATCCGATGCCACCTAGAATTATTCCTCCTCGGGCTATCCACCAAAAGGTCAGATGACTTTCTGTTTTCAACACGTTCAGAAAAGACTTCCCGACAAAATATGCGGGCCAGACAGCCATGAGGTATATCACAATGGCGAACCACGACGCATTGGTAACTTCCTCCATGTCAAAATAGTTGAGTAGAAAAAGAAATGGAATGGAGAAGATCATCGCGATCCCCCAAAGAGCGATAATACCGACCACAATTGAAGCAATCATGTTAGCGTATCTCATGAGTAAGTTGGATTTCTAGGTTGAAGGTGACGGAGGTATGTGCAGGCTGGCAGATTTGCCACTCGCGTTCAGACATCAATACGGCAAATAGCGCTCCAGCAGATCAGCTCAACCTATTTGATATTTGGAAACCGAAATCCTGAATCAAAACGAGAACGTTCCCTGACATCATTTGCTGAAGCACAGGATTGGTTCTAGCATTACGAACCACTCTGTTCTTCCAAATTTTCATGTCAATAATATCGGGTGCACTTTTTTATTCAGTATTTTGATATAAACGTGGTTCTTTCCTTTACTGTTTTTGGAGGAGAGACCTGGGAAACATCAGTCATCGCACTTTCACTTCAGCTCAGGGGCACTAGGCGCGAGCTCAGCACGAGTGCTCCAATAGGGATTGTTCGGGATGCCGTATGACGGAATCAGAAATCAGCGATGTTATTGAAAAGGCTTGGCAAGACGACGTGAGCTTTGATGCTATCGAAGCCACGACCGGCTTATCCGAACCTGAAGTGATCGCATTAATGCGACGCGAAATGAAGCCTTCTAGCTTTAGGATGTGGCGCAAGCGGGTGAGTGGCCGAAAGACGAAGCACTTAAAGCGGGATCAGAAATAAACATGATGACAAAGCGCATATCTGCGGGCTAAGGTGTCATCAAAATTCGACCTGCTCGATGGTATTGTGCTTTTTTGCAGCGATCGCTTTAGGGGCAATTGAGCGCTCGTATTTTTTCAGATAGAACGGAGAATCTTTTGTTTCGAAATATCACCATAATGGCTCTATTAAGTGCTCTCTCATTGAGTGGGGTTCAACGGTCTGTGGCGCAAGCTGATACGGTAGTCATTGTATCCTTGGATGGTTTTAGGGCAGACTATTTGGAGCGTTATGACACGCCCAATATTGATTGGGTAATTGAGCATGGTATGACGGCTGAAGATGGAATGCGGCCCGTTTTTCCGACGACGACGTTTCCCAATCATTACTCAATGGCGACCGGTCTTTATCCTCAAGATCACGGAATAGTCGGCAATACTTTCTTTGACCCAGATATTGACGAGTGGTTTTACATCTCAAATAAGGATGCCCAGAATGATCCTCGTTGGTGGTATGGGGAGCCGTTTTGGAAAACTGTTGAGCAGGCGGGTCGAAAAGCAGCCACATTTTTTTGGGTTGGTTCAGAGGTTGAGGGCAATCGGGCCTCCAGATGGCAGCCCTATGCATCTGTACCTTTTTCACAGAGAGTAGATAGTTTACAGGCCTGGCTTTCATTGCCTGATGCTGAAATACCGTCTCTCATTGCTCTTTACTTCCCTGAGCCAGACGGCTCTGGCCACCAATATGGGCCATTTTCTCAGGAAATGGGTCAGAAGGTGAGTGAAATGGACCAATGGGTTGGATCCATTGTGGACGTGATTCAAGGATTTCAGTCTAATAGAAAAATCACCTTGCTTGTCGTGTCCGATCACGGCATGGAAAAACAGAATGGACAAGCGATCTACTTGAGTGATTATATCTCGGACCAGGATGTGGTGAGGAGTGTGGTGGGGCCTTCATTCGACTTGACGGTTCCCGAGGACAAAGTTGACAGTGTTCTGCAATCGCTTGTGGGTGCTCATCCAGAACTGGATGTCTATGCGGTGAATGAGGCTCCGACAGAGTGGAAAGTTGCGATGCATCCACGCAGAGGGCAAGTTGTGGGCTCGGCCACTCCTGGGTGGTATATCCGCTGGAATCGTTCCCAATCCGTGTATACTGGAGGTACTCATGGTTACGATAATCGGCACCCGTCCATGTTTGCCCTATTTGCAGCGTACGGTCCCGGTATTGAGCCAGGTAAGGCCATACCTAGTTTTGATATTATTCATGTTCACAAATTGGTGCTGAGCTTGCTTGGTCTGCCATCCCCTGAGGGGTCTTCCTCTTCTCTAGAACCCTTTCTGCAAGCTTTGTCTACGTCTAAAGAGGGTACCCCGGGGCATCAGTTGGACGTTGGGGTAAAGGCGCATCCTAACCCGTTTAACACGTTCACAACCATAACATATACCATTCCAACAAGCTCACGTGTTCGCATAGTTGCTAGCGATCTATTGGGTAGGCACGTGAGCACGCTAGTGGATGGTGAAGTGAAGCCAGCGGGTAGCCATTCTATTCAATTCGCTGCCGAAAACCTCGCTTCCGGCACCTACCTCATCAGAGTGGAGGCCGAAAGATTTTCGGGTACTCAGCGAGTTGTATTACTGAAATAAGGCGCGGATATAGCTGGATTAAAGGGGTTTCGGTCGCACGATAAAATCGAGACATTGCAATCAGCACACCTCAAATACTGGCGTTTTAATTCCCGCTGAGTTATTAAGGGTAATCAAAAAACGTGCAAATGCGGTTATGAGTCACCCCAGTATTTTTAATGACGTCCTTGGTCCTGTCATGAGAGGCCCGTCCAGTTCGCACACGGCCGCATCTTGGCGTATAGGGATGTTGGCTGTTTCTCTACTGGGCGAAAAGTTGGCTGAAGCACGAGTAGAATTTGACGAGCACGGAGCCTGGGCGCCGAATTACGAAGAACAAGGTACCGTTCTGGGCATGGACGGCGGGCTCCTAGGCATTGATATTGCAGATGAACGCGTTTTAGAGGTGAATCAAATCGCAAAGGAGGCGGGGATATCGATTACCTATCACATCGCTAACTTTCCCACTGATCACGCCAATACAGTCAGGCTGACACTCACTTCCATTTCCGGCAAGAGGCTGGTTTTGGTTGCCGTCTCTATTGGGGGCGGAATGTTTGAAACCCGCCTGCTCAATGGGCATCGATTCCATACTCAAGGCGACTATTATGAAATGGTGGGATATACGGAGCCGTTAAATCAGGATCAAAAGGCGCAGATTACCTCGGTTGTGGGCAGCACGGTGCGTTGGTCTGATTCGAGCACGACAAGTCTGTTTCATGTCCAGTCCCCCAAGCCGTTTGCACATGACCTAACCGAACGACTGGGTGGTTTGGATGCTGTGGGTGCGATGGAGTACTCTGATCCCATTTTGCCGATCGTATCCGGAAACGAGAAAGACCTCCCATTTTATTCGTATCTGCAGACCGTCGAGTTCAATTTAGATGCGCACAAGCCTCTAGGTGAATTGGGGCATTTGTATGAGGCCCGGCGAAGTGGGTTATCGGATACGGAAGTAACCGCTCAAATGGAGCGAGTTGTGGGCATTATCGAACGGAGTATCTCGACCGGTCTTGCTGGAACCTACTACGAAGACCGCATTTTGCAGCAACAGTCTCATCTAATTGAGGAAGCGGCAAAGAAAAAGGTGCTGCCTGCCGATGATCTCGTGAAGCGAATCATCGAAAATATTACTGCCATTATGGAGGCCAAAAGTGCGATGAAGGTGATCGTGGCTGCTCCAACGGCTGGGGGATGTGGCGCGCTCGGTGGCGTGATGAAAGCAGTCGCAGATGCCCGAGAAATTTCACACGAACGTAAGGTTCGAGCCTACTTTGCGGCTGGGCTGATTGGGGTTTATTTCGCCCAAGGCCCAGGTTTTTCTGCTGAAACGGGCGGATGTCAACTTGAAACAGGTGCCGCGGCGGCCATGGCCGCCGCGGCGCTGACTGATATGTGCGATGGAACGGCAAGTCAGGCACTTGCCGCAGCTTCCATGGCACTGCAAAACACGATTGGCCTCGTGTGCGATCCGGTTGCAGATAGGGTAGAAGTGCCCTGTCTCGGCAAGAACATCACGGCAGGAGTAAATGCGCTGGCTGCTTCTACGATGGCCCTTTCTGGCTTTAACCATGTTATTCCGCTAGATGAGGTAATTGAGACCGTCAAACAGGTCGCATCGACTATGCCGGCCTCGTTATGTTGCACTGGACTTGGTGGTCTTGCCGCCACGGAAACGTCTGCCCAGATTAAGTCGCAGCTTCAGAAAGGCTGCATGAATTGCTAGTGCGAGCTTTTCTCTGTCCAAAACACGAACTTCAGATCTGAATTTCCCAATCAGCCGTCGCCCGATTACATGTCTGCACAACTTGAAGGAAGTACCACACAACGTTTTTCATCCCGCTGGGGGTTTTTTCTGAGTGTACTCGGAATTGCTGTCGGAACTGGAAATATCTGGCGTTTCCCACGCATTGCAGCACAGAATGGAGGAGATGAAGGAGCAGGCGCGTTTCTCGTTGCCTGGCTGGTATTTCTGTTCGCCTGGAGCATACCCCTGATTATTGTGGAATATGTCTGGGGTCGTAAGCACCGCGTAGGCGTGGTAGCCACGTTCCTGAAAGAAGGCGGAGAGCGTTTTGCTTGGATGGGTGCCTTTGTGGCATTTGTAGCTACGGCCATCACGTTTTTCTATTCTGTGGTCGTTGGATGGTGTATTTATTACCTGATTCAAATGGTGATCTCACCCCTTCCCACTGATACGGAGACGGCCATGGCCGTTTGGAATGATTATCAGAGTGGAGGGTGGCCGCTTCTCTTTCATGCTATCGCCATGGGGCTCGGAGCATTGGCGATTGGAAAAGGCGTGAAGTCCATCGAAAAAGTGAACAAGGTCTTGGTCCCGACGCTGTTGATCATTGTCGTCATCTCGGTTGTTCGCGCCCTTATGCTTCCTGGCGCCTGGGACGGTGTCGCTTATCTATTCACCCCAGAATGGAGTCAGTTATCGCAGCCCAAGATTTGGATTGAGGCGCTTACTCAAAACGCATGGGATACCGGTGCGGGTTGGGGGCTTTTCCTCACCTACGCGGCCTATATGAGCACGAAACAGGGCGTAGTGAAAAATGCGATTGCGACGGCCGTTGGAAATAATACCGTCTCATTGATGGCTGCTTTAATGGTGTTCGCGACCGTTTTTGCCGTGCTTCAGAGCGAGATGGGAATGAACCAGGCTGAAATTCTGGAAGTAATGAAAACAAGTGGACCGGCATCCACAGGGCTCACCTTTATCTGGATGCCGCAGCTATTCGCCCGGATGTTTATGGGTGGGCCGCTAGCCATTTTATTCTTCCTTGGGCTTACTTTCGCCGGATTTTCCTCCTTGATCGCTCAACTTGAGCTACCGACGCGGGTATTTATTGACGCGGGTATGAACCGGCCGCGGGCCATTGGAATGGTGGTAGGCATTAGCTATTTGCTGGGAATTCCTTCCGCAATCAATCTAAATATCCTGAGCAATCAGGACTTTGTCTGGGGCGTAGCGCTCATGGTATCTGGATTCTTTGTTTCGATTATCGTAATCCGGAACGGAGTGAGTAAAATGCGTGAGCAGTACTTGCTTGGTGGGGATGATGATTGGCGTCTTGGCAAATGGTGGGTCGTGATTGTGAACTACTTCATCCCAGTGGCGGCAGTTACGCTTCTGGTGTGGTTCCTCTCTCAATCAATCGGCGCAAATTGGTACGATCCGTTTGAGGCGGGTAGTCTGATGACCCTACTGGCCCAGTGGGCAGTGATGCTTGGTTTGTTCTACTTTGGAAACCGTTGGATCGTATCCAAAATGTCGGATTAATGGACTACTCGGACGGATTGAATAGTCAGTTTGACGCGCATTTTTGAAGGACGGTGTCTAGCGTTGATTTGAGCAATACGCTTTGATCATGGCCTAATTTACGCCCCGCTCGTGCTGCCAAATAGGTAAAACCAACGGCTAAAACGCTAATGGGTCCAGCCCACATGGCAGTGGCTGGCTGTCCGAGTGAGACCTGCGAAAAGCCAAAAATGACGCCCATCGCACCTAAGAAAACCCAAAAGGTATAGGAGGCGACAAACATCGACCAAATGCTGGGGCGAGGTCCGATGAGTACGTGAACGACGGATCCGGAGGGTCGATGCGGTTCGATGGATACTTGAAGTTGGGGTGACCAAAACGTTAGGTCTTCGGGCCTAATCTTCAGTACGGCTGACGATGGAAATACTTTTCCGTGAACCGTGATCCTGTCGTTTTTAAGGTGGGCTTCAAGGCGGTTTAAGACCGTATTGGGATCACAAGGGGTGACCAGGTCGAACTTCGGTCTCATTCGAATGTCAGTCATGTCTTGCCCGGATAGTGCATCGTCCTACAATCAGGATAGCAAAAACGAAGTCAACATTTGGCAAAAAACTGACATCTTGGTATTGAAACGAGCGATAATGTGGGAGTGCACCTGAGGCGTAATAGATGTCAAAGATGCGTTTCATCTGGTCCAATATGAAAGGAATCCGATTGACGCGTAAAAATAAGACAGGGTAGTTCCAAGTCTGATTAGGTAGGTGGCAATCGTCAGGTATATTTTATTGTGACCAGAAGTTGGGGGCGCCTTCGGCGCCCCCAACTATTTATAGGTATTGGCAGCACTAATTCGACCGTGAGATAGCGGAGGCCGTCTCTGTCTCAGACGCCGATTTCAAACGTAAGTGTTACGTAGCTGGACACGCGCTTGTTGTTTTGGCGGGCGGGGCTGAATTGGTGTTTTCGGGCGGCGACCAGAGTTGCTTCCTCGATTCCATACCCTAATTCAGAGACCTGTTCTCGTTCCGTTTTGTCTTTATTGAGCAAATACAGTTCGGTGATGCGTGCCTCCGATACGCGCCCTCTTTCATTGACAAGCACTTCGACCAGGATTCGTGCCCGAATACCTTTACGTCGCGCTTCTCGGGTGTATTCAGGGATTGAAATACGAACAGGAGACGGGCTTTTATCGGCTCTTGCTGCTACGGTTGCATCTCCTGTGTTCGTCCCTTCGACAACCTCTGTATCGTTGCCCGGATCTTCCAACGTTAGGGATGTATCGGTGATTTCAATTTCCAGATCATCCAGGACGACATCGTCAGGAACGACGATCGGTGGGGCAGGGATGGGTGGAGCCGGCTTTTTCTTCTCTTGCCGAGTTTGCTCGATTTCTTCCATTTGGATCACGTTCTGCCCTTTGGCATCGAACACAAGGCCTTTGTTTTCTTTTTGGATGTCGGGCCAAAACTGAATAGCTAGATTAACCGTCAACAAGCTGACCACGAGAGCGGCCAGCAAGTGAACGTGGTATCGTTCTTTTCGCCGGGTATTTTTTTCAAACTTATTCAATCAGCCTTGGAGCTACGTACCTTTACAGCAAAATACTACGATTAGATAAGGGTACAGGTTCGGCAGAGTTGCCGAAACGTTCGTTTGAGTGTGTGACCAGATAATTTGGCTCTCTGAAGGCCTGCGAAGAAATCTTTCTCGATTGTGGAAAACCTCCCTTTGATTAGGCTACAAATAGTCCTTACTTTGTCGAGAGCGACAGGTCGAAAGTCTTGTCTGCCCGACCAAATTTTAAATAGCCGGCCCGCCGGCAGTTTCCAGGAACCCACGCCCTACCATCTGTGCACTTTAGCCCTTTTGGCAACGTAGTTGCCCCAGGCAAGACAAAATTCTGATACAAGCCTTCCCACAGGTGCTGGGGAGGCTTTTTTTTTGGCTTTTTGTTAAAGACAGGTAGTTAAAACGGCTGATTTTAGCCTGCAAGTGATGCCCTTATGATAAACAGTCTTGAGAATAATCAGCTTCTGGACGCAGAAAAGTGCAAAATTGCCCTTGCAGACGGCACCGTTGTGACAGGAACTGCTATCGGTTATCGAGGGGAAACTGGTGGCGAATTGTGTTTCAATACATCGATGTCCGGATATCAGGAGATCTTTACCGATCCCTCTTATCATGGTCAGATAATGATGATGACCTATCCGCACATCGGCAATTATGGAACCATGGATATTGACATGGAAGCGTCCCGTCCGATGGTTTCAGGTGTAGTCGTCCGCGCTTTCTCTCAACGCTTTTCAAATCAACATGCCGATCAATCCTTGGATGCCTTTATGAAGGAGCACAAGCTGGTAGGGATTTCAGAGGTTGATACTCGGCGATTGGTCTTGCACATTCGATCCAAGGGCGTAATGAATGCCGTGATATCGTCCATCGATTTGGATGATGACTCGCTTGTCGCGAAAGCTAAAGCATGGCCATCCATGGAAGGGTTTGAATTGGCCTCGCGGGTAACCGTAGAAGAGGCGTATGACTTTGCTCGAGGGGAGGGTCCTCGCGTTGCCGTTTTCGACTATGGCGTAAAGCAAAATATCCTGCGATCATTCAAATCTAAAGGATGTACAGTTCGTGTGTTTCCAGCAGCGACAGAGCTAGAGGAAGTACTTTCGTGGAATCCTGATGGGATTTTCTTTTCGAACGGTCCCGGGGATCCGCGAGTTATGCCCGATTCCATTGAAACGGTAAAAGCAGCGATGCAGACTGACATTCCTTTATTTGGAATATGTCTGGGACATCAACTCTTGAGCCTAGCTGCAGGACTCGAAGTGTACAAAATGAGAGTGGGACATCGTGGTGCTAATCATCCCGTTCAGAACCTGAGTACGCGTCACGTTGAGGTTTCCACCCAGAACCACGGTTTTGCGGTGGCCAAGGAATCTCTAAAAGATGATATCGCCGAGTTAACCCATATCAATCTTAATGATGACACGTTGGAGGGCATTCGCTTCAAGGCGTGCACAGCGTTCTCCGTTCAATATCACCCGGAAGCCTCACCGGGGCCTCATGACAGTCACTACCTGTTTGACGAGTTCATGAATGACATTCTGGAAGTTCGCGGTGTCAAAACGACTGTGGACTTGGCAGCAGAAATGATGTACGCCGGTCGCTAGTTGATCTCAAATTCTCCAATCGTCCTAAACTTTTTGAATTAGATGCCAAAGCGCACAGACATTAAGAAGATTCTCCTCATCGGAAGTGGCCCGATTGTTATCGGTCAGGCCTGTGAATTCGATTATTCGGGCAGTCAGGCTGCCCGGTCTCTCAGGGCTGAGGGATATGAGGTGATCTTAGTGAACTCGAATCCGGCTACGATTATGACGGATCCAGTTACGGCGGACAAAATATTCCTTCAGGAGCTCACTCCAGAGTCTATTAAGCAGATCGTGGAGCAAGAGAGGCCTGATGCTGTGTTACCTACGATGGGTGGGCAGACCGCTCTGAACTTGGCTAACACCTTGCATGTTCAGGGGTATTGGGAGAAAATGGGTGTGGATGTGATTGGTGTAGATATTGACGCCATTAACATCACAGAAGACAGACAGCTATTTCGAGATTTGATGGAAAAAATCGGGATAGACCAAGCCCGGTCCCGCGTAGCGAAGTCACTTCTTGAAGCCAAAGAGATTACGCAGGAGTTAGGCGGCATTCCCGTTGTTATCCGCCCTTCATTTACAATGGGTGGAAGCGGAGGAGGAATTGTTTGGAATCCCGAAGAGTTTGACAAAAAGGTGATGCGTGGGCTGGAATTGTCTCCCGTGCATGAGGTCTTGATGGAGGAGTGCCTCGTTGGATGGAAGGAATTTGAACTGGAGTTACTTAGAGACGAAGCGGACAATGTCATTATTATCTGCGCCATCGAAAATGTAGATCCCATGGGGGTTCATACGGGCGATTCGGTGACGGTTGCTCCGGCACAGACCCTGACGGACAAGCAGTATCAGATCATGCGAGATGCGGCCATTCGGATGATGCGTTCAATTGGTACGTTTGCAGGAGGTTGCAACGTACAGTTTGCTGTTGATCCAGCCACCGGCCGCATGATTGCGATTGAAATCAACCCTCGTGTGTCTCGATCCTCAGCCTTGGCATCTAAGGCTACTGGTTATCCAATTGCTAAAGTGGCTTCCAAATTAGCGGTAGGCTATACCCTAGATGAGTTAAAAAACGACGTGACTGGGACGACGTCTGCTTGTTTTGAGCCAGCGCTCGATTACGTGATCACTAAAATTCCACGCTTTAATTTTGAAAAGTTTGAAGGAGTTGACGAGGAACTGACCACTCAAATGAAAGCCGTAGGCGAGGTGATGGCCATTGGGCGATCCTTCCCTGAAAGCCTTCAGAAAGCATGGCAGAGTCTTGAAAATGGATATGCCGGCTTAGGCGCAGATCGAGATGAGACCTCTCGATTCGAAATTCGGGAGCGGCTTAAAAAATCCTATTGGGATCGCACGTTACAAATCAGGAATGCCTTTAAGCTAGGCGCCTCAGTAGAAGAAATCGGAGACATCACAAAAGTTGATCCGTGGTTTCTCTTTCAGATCCAGGATATCGTCGCCATAGAAGAAGCGTTACACAAGTTGGCGCTTCATCAGGTTGACGTTGAGTTTATGCGCCAGGTCAAACGGTTTGGTTTTTCAGATCTTCAGATTGCCTATTTGGTCCAAGACGATGTGTCAGAAGAAGAGGTAAGAAATTACCGAAAAGGCCTCGGCCTAAAGCCATCCTATCAACTGGTGGATACGTGTGCGGGCGAGTTTCCAGCTAAAACGCCTTATTTCTATTCGTCCTACGAGTCTAATACGGAAAGCGTCGTTTCAGATAAGGAAAAGGTGCTCATCCTAGGTTCGGGTCCCAATCGAATTGGGCAGGGAATTGAGTTTGATTACTCGTGTGTACACGGCGTCTTAGCATCAAAGGAGATGGGATATGAGGCCATTATGGTCAACTGTAATCCTGAAACAGTATCTACGGATTTTGATGTCGCGGACAAGTTATATTTCGAGCCTGTATTCTGGGAGCGCGTTCGGGATATTATCGAACATGAAAATCCATCAGGAGTCATTGTTCAGCTAGGAGGCCAAACGGCTTTGAAACTAGCTAGGTATTTTGATGAGCATAACATTCCGATTCTGGGCACTCAATTCGACAACATGGATTTGGCTGAAGATCGGTCCCGATTTTCCGACATCCTCAAAGAGCTTGAAATCCCGTACCCTCCCTATGGAACGGCGCAATCTGTTCGAGAAGCCGTTGATGCAGCAGAAGTCATTGGGTACCCATCATTGGTGCGGCCGAGTTACGTTTTAGGTGGACAGGGCATGCGTATCGCGATCAACAAGGAGGAAGTAGAGAAATACACGAATCAGATCTGGAAGTTGATGCCAGATAACATGATCCTACTCGATCTTTTTCTTGAGGATGGCATCGAACTGGATGTGGATGCAATCTGCGATGGGGAAGAGGTCTGGGTTGCGGGTATTATGCAGCATATTGAGCCTGCAGGTGTACATTCGGGTGATTCTACAGCGGTTTTACCGCCCTATTCGATCTCAGAAGAGGTTCAGGACACCGTTAGGCGGTATATCTCAGATATTGCCCTTCGACTTGGCGTGCTTGGCTTAGTGAATGTACAGATGGTCGTAAAGGGAGATATTGTGTACGTGATTGAAGCCAACCCGAGGGCATCTCGGACGGTGCCATTCATAGCAAAAGCTACCGGAATACCGATATCCAATATTGCTACTAAAGTCATGCTGGGTGAAAAACTGGCTACCTTCCGTGAACGTGGAGATCTCGAATCTTCACTGGTTGGATTTGCAGTTAAGGAGCCCGTTTTCTCTTGGGATAAATTCCCAGAGGTTCGCAAGGAGTTGGGACCTGAGATGAAGTCCACTGGCGAAGCGATCGCGTTCATCAAAGACTTCGATGACGCCCATTTCAGAAAACCATTTGAAATGCGAAACCTATATCTGTCGCGATAGAGGGAGCAGAGTTTGCCTAGCTAGTCGTTCACTGGATTCCGGGCTGAACAGCGCTGATCTGGAAATACATTTCATCGTCGACAGCTTCTTTGATCCAGTCAATGGAGATCAGAGTGGGATATCCCTCTATAGCATACTCGACTAGGAATTCATCGGCGTCTTTTTCTGCTCGCTCAATCATGTCAAACAGGTCGTCGATTGTTTCGACATATTGGAGATGTTCGCCTTCGACCTCTTCGTTGTTCCACGTGTTAACGGCTACTGATACTTCGCGGTCAATCACCTGCACAAAGTGTTCTCCTGAGATGACACAGAAACAGCTTCGGTTCATGAGAAAGTGGTATGTCCCATCCTGAAAGGCATTCCACGTTTCCCTGTGATCTTCTCCTTCGTTCAAGCGGGGGTCGTCTGGACCCAGAACCCTGCATCCTGAAAAGAGGAGGAGGAGGGAGAAGATCAAAGTTGCTTTGTGCATATCAGGATTTGGCGATAAAGCGGGTCAGGGACGGCCCCAAAAAACCTATGGATCAGAGAATGGGAAGGCTATGCATTTCGGTGTGACTCATAATGCCTTTGCTATTCATTCTACCCAATTCCACCGATTCGATCTGACCACATTCTGCCTCGTTGAATTCTTTTTCAACTCGGATATGATTGTCGGTAAAGCCACTCATCATACCACCAGCCTGGGCACTCTCCCAGAGAACGGGGCGTCGCATGCCTAGGTTACGGTTGTAGAAGGCCCCTTTCTTTTTTTCTGAAAGCAGCCTTAGTCTGCGGTTTCGCTCAGATCTAACATGCTTGGGGACGGGCGCGCCTCCCATGGAATCAAGTTCATCCACCGCAAACGTACCGGGACGTTCTGAATAGGTGAACACATGCAGATAGCTGATAGGCAGTTCAGACAGGAAGTTGAAGGTGTTTTCGAACCGTTCTTCAGTCTCCGTTGGAAATCCCACAATGACGTCAACGCCGATTGCAGCATGAGGTATGGTCTCTAAGACCCGATTAACGCGGTCGGCGTACACTGAACTGCGGTAGCGTCGTCGCATTTTTCCGAGCACCGCATCATCTCCGCTCTGCAGAGGCAGGTGGAAATGGGGCATGAAAGCTCGCGATGAGGCTACGAAGTCGATGATCTCGTCAGTCAAGAGGTTGGGTTCACACGATGAAATACGATATCTAGATATCGCTTTCACTTTGTCGAGCGCCTGTAATAGATCCAGTAGTTGCTCTCCGCGCTCCTGTCCGAATAAGCCAATGTTCACTCCAGATAGCACGATCTCAGTAAATCCGCGTTCTGCAATCTCTTCAGCTTGGCGAACAATGTCTGAGATTTGAGCTGAGCGACTTTTTCCTCGAGCACGAGGAATCGTACAAAAGGAACACGTGTAGTCGCATCCGTCTTGCACTTTCAGAAAGGCTCTCGTGCGTTCAGAGGCTGAAAAGGCAGCTCCAAACTCAGTCACGTCATCGATACACGAGACTTCAATTTGGGTTTGTTCTTGCTTGGAGAACGCTTCGACGTACCGAAATACATCAAATTTTTCGTTGGCACCGAGCACCACATCTACGCCTTCGATCCTTGCAATTTGCTCTGGTCGAAGTTGTGCAAAACATCCAGTGACGATGACGCAAGCGTCTTCATTGGCTCGTAATGCGCGTCGGATAGCCTGACGACACTTTCTATCGGCTTCTTCGGTTACGGTGCAGGTGTTCAGCACAACGACATCTGCCGCTTGTCCAAAAGGAACTACCGTGTAACTTTGATCGCGAAACTGGTCTGCAACAGTGCCTGTTTCCGCGAAATTGAGCTTACAGCCGAGAGTATGAAAGGCAACGTTCGCCAAATCAGTGGACCTATAGAAGAATCTTGTGTACAGATAGGGCTGCTATCGAACGAAGATGGTATTTTCGGGTTTCCCATTAGTCCACCCACTTCGCCCGAAACGTTCAGATATGTTCGCAAAAGAAGGATACGCGTTAATAATCGCCTCGCTTGTAATGGGTGGTATCATTGGGACCTTGGGCTGGATGACCGGTGGTATTCCGGGCGGACTTATTCAAGGATTTGCTCTCTTGATCGTTTTGTTCACCTTGTATTTCTTTCGGGATCCGAAACGAACGATTCCAGAAGTACCCGCAAACACGATTCTCTCACCTGCAGATGGCAAGGTGTTGAAGATTATTAATATTGATGAGCCGCTGTATCACAAAGGACCTGCGAAACAGATTTCCGTATTTCTATCGCCTTTGAACGTTCATGTCAATCGTATCCCTTCTACTGGGGTCATTGAGTTTGACGAATACGTACCTGGGGATTATCTGGTGGCCTGGCACGAAAAGGCTAGTGAGTTGAATGAACGCTCTCAATTGGGATTGCTTCATCCCTCAGGAGAAAAAGTGCTCTTTAAACAGATTGCCGGTGCCGTAGCCCGGCGTATCGTCTATCACGTGACTGTCGGTGATTCCGTGCAGGTCGGAGAACGGTTCGGGATTGTAAAATTTGGCTCGCGGATGGATATTGTTGTATCAAGAGATTCCGAGATCATTGTGAAGGTTGGCGATAAAGTGCAGGGAGGATTGACGACTCTGGGATATCTTCCTACTTCGAACTAATAGAGCCTCATGTTACGAGCCAAAAAACAGAACATTCTTCCAGGGCTGAAACAGCGACGTTTCAGACAGCGACTCATCTTGTATCGTGGGAATAAGGGACGTAAGGGTCCCAGAAAAATTCCGCGCTCTGCAGTGCCTTCCTTTTTTACTCTGATGAACCTGTTCTGTGGGTTTTTGTCACTGGTTCAAGTGTTGGAAGGGCGGTTGGAGTATGCTGGTTGGCTAATCTTTTTGGCCAGTTTTTTCGACATGCTAGATGGCACATTAGCCCGTCTGACGAACGGAACAAGCAATTTTGGAATGGAGCTGGACAGCTTGGCTGATATTGTCTCGTTTGGTATTGCTCCTTCGTTTATGATTTATGGGTTTGGTTTGAGTGAGTACGGTACGCCAGGCGTCATCATTTCTGCATTACCTGCCATGGCTGGAGCCGTCCGACTAGCCCGATTTAACGCTGGTTATGAGGGCGAGAAAAAAGATACCTTTACGGGTATTCCCATTCCTGTGGCCGCAGTTTCTATCGTTGCCATCATCTTGAATGCTGATATTGTAGCCATGGTCAGCCAGAATGGAAGTGATATGACGGTCATGTTAGTGACCGTCATCTTGGTTTCAGGTCTGATGGTCTCCAATATTCCCTTCGACTCCGTTCCCCGAGCTTCTATTGAGTACATTCGGAATCACCGAATTAAGACCCTGATCTACTTCACCGGATTTCTAATTACGGTATTTTTCAGGGCCAGAGGCCTCCTGTTTGTTATGGTAGTGTATCTGTTGGGCGGACTCGTTTTGGCATTCGCTGGCTTTGTAAAAGCCGTGAGAGAAACGGAGCCTGATGAGATCTCAACTGAAAACCCATCGGAATAGAGAGGTTGGGCCCGGTTAATTTTGTATTTTTGACCGCCTGTGAATGCTTAATCAATCGAATTAATCAAATCCAGTCCATGTTCAAAGCACATATCACGATTACGCTCCGACCGTCCATTCTCGATCCTCAGGGAAAAGCATCTCATCATGCTCTAGGCGAGTTGGGATTTGATTCGGTTTCTTCAGTTCGTATTGGGAAATTCGTCGAAATGGATCTGGAAGCAGGTTCACGTGATGAAGCCCTAAAGGTTGCTGAGCAAGCCTGTTCGCAGTTGCTATCTAACCCAGTCATGGAAGATTACCATATTGAGCTAAATGAAGTGGTGGTTAGCTGAGTCTCGGACTCAAACACAAGTTGATGTTGCTGTCGAGGTGCAGGCCGAGACAGTCTGGAAAGTCATTCTTTACGATGATGACATTCACACCTTTGAAGAAGTCATCAATCAGCTAGTAAAGGCGACTGGGTGCTCTGTGGGACGTGCTGAAGATCTCTCATGGAAGGTGCATCGGGAAGGGAAGGCGCTCGTTTTCGAAGATGAGTTCGAGCCTTGCTTCAAAGTGCAGGGCGTACTGAAGGAGATAGGCCTCGTTACCGAGATTAGGGGATAGGTCATTCGCGGGGTGCAAAACGGATCTTTTTGCCGGATTTGGAAAGAAATGCACTTGAAATCGGACATAATTGCATCTGATTGCCCCGAATAGAAATCAAAAGCAGTGATTTGGGGCTGTTTTCGGCTAACTCAAAGAGATGGCACATTTGTTGGCTTCTAAATGGGAGAAGGACAACAAAACCTCTGGAGAGGACTGCCATGATTATCACAACAAAACAATTTCTTTCATCCGTTTGGCTCGTTGTAGCCCTACTGGTAGCTACACTTCTTATTGCAGTGTTGCCAAATACGGTTCAGGCTCAAGCTCTATCTAGCAATGAAGTTTCCGAAACGGGCCACGCCAGTTGGCACAACCTGAGTAAGCACGGGGCTAAAACCGTATCAGGTGAACGGTATGATCACAAGGCCATGTCGGCAGCCCATGCAACGCTTCCTTTCGATACGATGGTTCGCGTTCAGAATATGGCTAATGGAACGTCCGTAACTGTTCGGATCAATGACCGGATAAAGTCGGGATCGAATCAGATCATTGACCTTTCCGGAGCAGCGGCAGAAAAACTTGGTTTATTTGAATCTGGTGCGGCCGAGGTGCGAGTGACTATTCTCGATTACATCGACATCCTGGCCAACAACGAATCAGACCCAAACCAGTCTGTGGAGGCCATAGGACCGCCTGCTCCAGTGTCTAAACCAACAGTGGACGTGACATCTGCACCCGAAATTGAAACATCCCTTCAGAAAGTGTCTCGACAGATTGCATCGTCGAATCCCAATGTATTTACTCTACAAATTGGTTCGTTTGCAACGCAAGAGCATGCCACTCGATTAGCTAACCAATTTGAACAGGCATGGGTATCTAGTGTGGAATCGGAAGGCGAAGTCTCTTTTCGAGTCTATTACAGTCAGTTCGAGGACGAAGAGCCTGCCCGAACAGTGCAGTCTAAATTATGGTCCGAAGGCCAAGATAGTTTTCTTCGGAAGGTGATTTCCTAAAACGATATATATATTGCCCCATGCATAATGCGGGTGACACTTATCTAGTACTTGACGGACCTTCAACGGCTTCGATCAAAATTAAAGGGTCTCGGTTTATTGCCGAGGCCCTTCCTGTTTCTGATGTATCGGAGGCAGAGCAAGCTCTCGCATCCATTCGGAAACGAGACTATGACGCGACGCATCATTGCAGTGCCTGGCGCATAGGAAAGCAAGGAGAGACGTTTCGATACAGCGATGACGGAGAGCCGAGTTCGTCCGCCGGACTTCCCATATTTAGGCAAATTGAAGGGAAAGAGCTTACCAACACGATGGTCGTCGTGATTCGATATTATGGAGGAACCAAATTGGGCACCGGTGGCCTAGTCCGGGCTTACGGAGACGCCGCCAAAGAAGCCCTGGATGCCGCTCCAATCTTGGAAGTCATTCCACGCACTCGCATGCATTTTCAATTTGGATACGAAGACACGTCTCCGGCCATGCATGTTATTAGCCAGTTTGATGCAAAACGGGTGGACACGAAGTATGGGGATGACACCGTAATTATTCTGGATGTTCGCTCCATAGAAGCGGACGCTTTCGCAGATGCCATCAGGGAATCACTGTCCGGGCGCGGAACGGTACGCACTGAATAATTCTAGCCCAGTTCTCTGGCTTCTACGGCTAGGCGATCTACTCGATTGTTCAGCTCATCGTCGGAATGCCCCTTGACCTTGACGAATTTCACGTCATGTATTTCCATTTGTTTGAGGAGGTCTTTCCACAAGTCCTGATTTTTCACGGTTTTCTTTCCTGCCGTTTTCCAACCTCGCTTAATCCAATTCTCTATCCAGTTGTCATTGAATGCGTTCACGATATAGGCGCTATCTGTGTGTACAGCCACGCTGCAGGGCTCTTTCAAGACGCGCAAGGACTCCACAACAGCGGCTAACTCCATTCTGTTATTGGTCGTATCTGGCTCGGCGCCCGTGAGAATCCTCTCCTTTCCATTGTACATCAGTAGTGATGCCCAGCCACCTGGGCCTGGATTTCCGGAGCAAGCTCCATCGGTATAAATGGTTATGTGTTTGTTGGCCATGTGTCGTTGGGGAGCGGACTGCGAGGTTCAGCGTATACGGGCGTACTTTTGGATTCCGCACCAATGAAATGGTGCAGCTCACGATACTCAGCACACGGTGCAGAAGATAGCGCCCTGAAGAAATCAATTTCAGTAGATCAGTATGAAGTTTGTCGATTACGTAACGATTTCGATTCGAAGTGGAAAGGGCGGCTCAGGACGTGTAGCCTTTCGCCGCGAAAAATATGAGCCGATGGGAGGACCCAACGGGGGCGATGGAGGGGACGGTGGTTCGGTAACTATGGTTGCTGAGTCACATCTATACACCTTGCTAGACCATCGCTATAATCGGCATCAGTTTGCTGGAAACGGTGAATCTGGGGGGAGTTCTCTCAAGAAAGGAAAAGATGGCGATAACATTTTGCTCCGGGTGCCCGTGGGTACGGTAATCAAAAATTCCGATACAGGTTTGGTAATTGGGGAGCTGCTAGTCGCAGGTGAGTCCATCGAATTGGCCAAAGGGGGCAGGGGAGGAAAAGGAAATACTTTTTTTAAATCAGCTACCAACCGAACGCCTCGACATGCGCAACCGGGAGAGCCAGGCGAAGAGTTTAATATCACGTTAGAGCTGAAGCTTCTGGCCGATGTAGGTCTGGTTGGTTTCCCGAATGCAGGAAAAAGTACGCTTGTTGCCAGTCTTTCAGCCGCGCGCCCTAAAATCGCTGATTATCCTTTTACCACGCTCGCGCCTTCTTTGGGAGTCGTGTCTGTAGGGGATTTTGAGTCGTTCGTGATTGCCGATATACCGGGAATTATCGAGGGCGCCCATGAAGGCAAAGGACTCGGTATTCAGTTTCTGAAGCACATTGAGCGGAATGCAGTACTCTTGTTCATGGTACCGGTTACGAGTGAAGATATTGGTGCCGAGTATGAGACACTACTCAATGAATTGCGGGAATTTGATGCTCGCATGCTCGAAAAACCTCGAATGGTGGGCATTTCGAAAACGGACTTATTACCAGCAGATGAACTCGCTAAATTGTTGAAGGAAGCCCGGTCTGTTCTTCCAGATGACGTTGGCGTTTTAGCATTTAGCTCGGTAGCGCACATGGGATTAAAGGAATTGAAGAGGGAGATGTGGAACCATGTCAATACATCCAGATCGTTCGGCCTCGAAGAAGAGGGGATCTCAACGAGTTGAATCCATTGACTCTGCAGAGTGGACAGCTCGTTTCGAGTTAAATGCTGTGCCTGGGTTGGGTCCGGCGGGACAAAAGTCGTTGTACGAAAAGTATATATCTGCAAGGCAGGTGTGGAAAGCCGTCCGTAATGGAACGATAACTGCCCGGGGAATGGGACCTCGTAGGCGTCAGAGATTGATGAAGGCCCGGCGGTCTGCTCGTGCGAGTGGGTATCGCGAAGTTGAAGGCATCGAAATGATTGGGTATCCGGATGCCTCCTATCCGAAATTACTGCGTCAAATTAGCGACCCACCGCCCTATTTTTGGTTTCAGGGGCAAGTAGAAGCTTTTCATCAACCTTGTGTTTCCATCGTAGGTACGCGCCGTGCGTCGGCCTACGGCCGACGCACGGCGCACAAGGTGGCACATGCCTTAGCCTCTTCCGGAGTTACCGTGGTGAGCGGCCTTGCCTATGGAATTGATCGGGCAGCTCACGAAGGGGCGCTGGATGCAGGGGGCAAAACAATAGCTGTTTTAGGAAGCGGAATCGGAGCCTTGTATCCGAGGGAGCACGTACAACTTGCCCACAAAATTGCGCGGTCGGGTGCTGTGCTTTCGGAGTACTCACCTGAAACCTCGCCTGAGGCCCGGTTTTTTCCGGTGCGCAATCGAATTATTAGCGGACTCTCACATTGCACAATCATCGTAGAGGCCTTCCCCCGAGCGGGAGCTTTGATTACGGCTAGGCTATGTCTCGACCAGGAACGAGATTTATTTGCAGTGCCTGGTCGTATTGACGAATTAACATCAAGTGGCACAAACGCGTTACTCGCGGAAACGACAGCAGCCCTCTTTTCATCAGCGGATCAGGTCTTGGAAAACCTGCGTAAAGCGGGCGTGCTGCAGACCCTAACTCCTGAAATAACTGATATCACAAAAAAGCCCACATTGCCGAGGAGTGAACTTGAAGCACGTATTTTGAAGCTTCTGGACTTAGGTGAACTCCATATCGAACAACTTCAAGAGAAGTTGAACCATCCGGGAGGACAGCTGTGGTCCGCCATTCTGTTGCTCGAATGCGATGGCGAAATTCGTGAGTTACCCGGCAATAGATTCATCCGCACCGGTCGATCAAAGTGAGCCGGTCGATCTCGTAAGTGATAATCGTGCGATATCCCAATTCCCCTAGTCTTTTCAAATCACTAGGGACGAATTTGGTAAACTGTGTCCATGAGCGAACCCGAAAAACAACTCACGATCCTCCAGTTTGACGTGCCTCCCGGATACAGGGAAGCCGAACGATTGGACGTGTACCTGACTGAGAAAATTCAGAATGCCACTCGAGCTAAAGTTCAGAGGGGCATAAAAGAGGGACAGGTTGAGGTAAACGGCAAGGTCCAAAAAAAGCCTTCTTCTGCCGTGCAGCCGGGCGACAAGATCTTGTGCTCCTTGATGAGGCCTCCTCGTGTAGAGGTTCTTCCGGAGCCCATTCCATTGGATATACACTATGAGGACGATGACGTTATTGTCGTCAATAAGCCCGTCGGAATGGTGGTACATCCTGCCTATGGTCACCGTACGGGTACGCTCGTGCACGCCCTATTATACCATGTAGGTGGGGCGCCTATCACGGTTGAAGATGATGAAACTGATACTGCCGATGATACCGGTCTCTCTACTTTAAATGCATCGCCCCGATTTGAAGGTGACGTTGTGTTGCGTCCGGGAATCGTTCATCGATTGGATAAAGACACCAGTGGATTGATGGTTGCCGCCAAAAATGATGTCGCTCACGTTGCTTTGTCTCGCCAGTTCATGGAAAGAACGACCAGGAGAACGTATGAGGCCATTGTTTGGGGCGTTCCTAGTGAGAAAACGGGAACGATAGATGCAGAAGTAGCCAGAGATCAACGCGATCGCAGAAAAATGGCCGTCGTTACCAACCTCAGAAATGTGCAAGGCAAGCGGGCCGTGACCCATTATCGGATTCTCGAACACTTCGGTTACACAACGCTGGCTGAATTCAAACTTGAGACCGGAAGGACGCATCAAATTCGGGTCCATGCTGCTCATTTGAATCATCCAATTTTTGGAGATAAGGTGTACGGCGGCGACCGAATTAGATTTGGGTTGGATCAGGGACAGCGAAAAGCGTTCTATCGCAATCTGTTTGAAAAACTTCCAAGACAGGCCTTACATGCGCGATCCCTCGGGTTCAAACATCCTAGTACGGGCGAAGAAATGGATTTTGAGGTTGAACGTCCTTCTGATATGGAATACGTGATTGAGCGCCTCCGAGCCTACGACCACGCCTGATCATTCCTGTAATTTTTCGTGGACACGTTCGAAATAATCGGTAGGACGTGCTTTTTTTGGTAGATTACAGCTCCCGAAAACACATTGGATGTCGTGGTCTTTTGGGTGCTCTATACAGGACGAACGGTTGAAAAGAAGAGAATCTTGGAACTGAAAGACCTTTTACATATCGACAATATTGCTGTCGGCGTTTCCGCTGCCGACAAAGCAGATTTGATAAATCAAATCGTAAACTTGGTGTCTGGACATCCAGACGTGCTGAACCCCGAGGAAGTCATTGAGGCCGTTCTTGAACGGGAACGCGTCATGTCGACTGGAGTGGGAAAAGGGCTTGCACTACCGCACGCAAAGACTACGGCTGTAAAGGGCTCGGTTGCTGCCTTGGTTACGTTAGAAAAGCCCATCGATTTTGGTGCTCTTAATGATGAGCCCATTCAAATTGCGTT
>DKOG01000193.1:360-13562 GCA_002469915.1 Bacteroidetes bacterium UBA7368 | reverse complement strand
GCTTCTGCGGGGGGGGTGTAAACCGATGTACCCCCAGAGGTCAAGCCAGTGATGGCCACATACGGACCTTCAAGTACATACTCTCCGTTCCCGTTCTGGCTCAGGTCGAGCAAGGCAACTTCCGTTCGAGTAGCATTTAATTCCGTATTGGCAGCATCATTGTTGTCCACAAAAGGAGGCGTATAACTCGAGCCAGACACCATTAGAGGTCCAGGATTAAACACAAAGCCGACTCCGTCGGTCCGCTTTCTGCTCGAAGAGGGCTTCGATGAAACAGCCTGATCGATCGCACTTAAAATCTTGCCTGTTTGTGCATCAACCAAAACACGTAATTCAGCCGGCTCCTGCTCCGGCCAGACTATAATTTCCCACACAAGTAGAGGGTATGATGGCCGTGCGATGGCTAAACGAGCCTCCGTAAACTGCCCCCCTTTCGGAGCAAGATCATTCATGGCGATCGTTTCGGCCGCCTCGGCTGTAACTGCTGGACGAATGTCGAAGAGATCTTCTTTGGTCTCGACCGCGACATAGGCATTTTGCACAAAGCTGACGCGATTCTGCGGATCCAAGTTGACTCTAACCGTGTGGTCAAGTACCGGGAGGCCCGCGAAGGTTTGCTGGTATGTTAGATGCCGGCTTTTCGTCAGATTGACTTCCCGAACCAGTTCCAATTCTTCTGCTGGTCGGCTCCATCCATAATCTTGGGCCGTAGACTCCAGATACTCCCGCACAGAATGGTACGTGCCCCGGTCCATTTCCCGATATCGAGCCCGATATACTCCAGCATTCACATCCCAAGAGCCCTCTTGTCGCCGCGTGGTTTCAAATGTGAGCTCAGATACTGATGAAGAGCGTTGCCCATCCTGCGCCTGAACCGACACAGAAACACAGGCACACAGCATTACCAATAGGACACTTCTATTCATTCGATCGATTTTGACCACTCTTATAGGAGTAGTACGCTTACCAGAAGGAAAGTGCCCAATAAAAAATCGGGCTCTTACGATAGTAACTTTGCTGCCTGAACGATGTCCTCAACTTTATTAAGCGCTTCCCAAGAGAACTCTGAACGACCAAAATGACCATATGCCGCAGTGGGCTGATAAATTGGGCGTTTCAAGTCCAAACCAGAAATGATTCCTCGAGGAGTCAGGTCGAATACCTGTCGGACGATTTCGACCAACCGATGATCTGGAATTTGGCCCGTTCCGTATGAATCCACGTGAATAGAAACCGGATCGGCCACACCAATCGCGTAAGCCAGTTGAACTAAAGCTTCTTCTGCAAGTCCAGATGCAACAAGGTTTTTCGCGACATACCGGGCAGCATACGCTGCGCTACGATCCACTTTCGAAGGGTCTTTTCCTGAAAAAGCACCCCCACCATGAGCCCCCTTTCCGCCATACGTATCTACGATAATCTTACGTCCAGTTAACCCTGTATCCCCGTGGGGTCCCCCGATAATGAACTGTCCGGTCGGATTCACATGCAGAATCATCTCATCATCCATCAAATGGGCAGGGATTACCCGCGGAAGCAGATGCGTGATAACGTCTTGCTTAATTTGACTGACCTCCACATCAGGGCCATGCTGAGTCGAAACAACCACAGTGTGGACACGCTTAATGGTTTTGCCATCGTCCTCATATTCGACCGTTACCTGACTTTTAGAATCGGGACGTAGATAAGGCATCGTCGTATCATTCTTTCGAATGGACGCCAATTCACGCACCAACGCATGAGAGTAGCTTAGGGCCATCGGCATCAACTCATCGGTTTCGCGCGAGGCATAGCCAAACATCATGCCTTGGTCCCCTGCTCCCTGTTCCACATGCATGCCTTTGTCATCGTCGACGCCCTGTGCGATATCGGCACTCTGTTCATGGATAGTGGCAAGCACACCGCACGAGTCCGCATCAAATCGAAGTAAGGGATCGGTATAACCAATTTTTCGAATGACACCTCGAGCAACTTCTTGCACGTCGATGTAGGCTTCGGTTGTGACTTCTCCGGAGAGAATCACGAGTCCAGTCGTCACGAGTGTTTCCACTGCGACACGGCTATTCGGGTCCTGAGCCAGCATGGCATCTAGGATCGCGTCGGAGATCTGATCGGATACTTTGTCCGGGTGTCCTTCAGAGACGGACTCTGAAGTGAACAAAAATGACATAAAAGAGGTCGGTTTAGGTGCAAGTCGTACCAACGCAATTTAAATACGGATGATTCCCGTTTTTACGAAGTCTGTATCAAGTAACAATTCTCAAATTGCTTCTACCCATCTAGACCCGTAGTTTTTGGGTTTGTATGCCTTCAAGAGGCAAACTCTTCAGTTTGGTTGCTTTCGCAGCTAGCTGAAATACACACCTACCATAAGCAGGAGAAAAGGTTATGTCCGAAATCGCAGACAAGGTACAGGCAATTATCGTTGAGAAACTAGGCGTTGATGTTGCAGACATCGCAGATGATGCATCATTCACCAATGATCTAGGTGCTGACTCCCTTGATACGGTTGAACTCATCATGGAATTCGAAAAAGAATTCGACCTCACTATTCCAGACGAAGACGCTGAAAAAATCGCCACCGTTGGTGATGCAGTGACCTATCTGACCGCAAAGTCAGCCTAATTTCAGGCGAAGGTAGCTTCTCTCCCATCTTTTCGAACTAATCAGTCGTTTGGCATGAGCCGACCTACTCGCAGGGTAGTCGTCACTGGTATGGGCGCTCTTACTCCCATTGGAAACGATCCAGAATCATTCTGGAACGCCATGATGGCGGGAGTTAGTGGAGCAGCACCCATCACCTATTTTGACACCGAGGCATTTGCAACAAAGTTCGCATGCGAACTGAAGAACTTTGACATCCATGACTTCCTTGCTCGCAAGGAAGCTCGCCGGATGGATCCGTTCTGTCAGTATGCCATGGTTGTCGCTGGACAGGCCATACAGGATGCAGGCATTGATACGGACAACCTCAGTACCGAAGAGCAGGAACGCACGGGCGTGATTTTTGGGTCAGGAATTGGGGGACTGCAGGCTCTTTATGATTCTGCTACCAACCTGAATGCTAACGGCCCACGTCGCATGTCTCCTTTCTTCATTCCAATGATGATTCCGGACATTGCTCCGGGTCAGATTTCGATTAAGTATGGATTCCGTGGTCCGAATTATTCCTGTGTTAGCGCTTGCGCTACGGGGAATAACAACATCGGAGATGCTTTCATGCTGATCAAGCTTGGGCATATGGATGCCGCCTTGACCGGGGGTAGCGAAGCGTCCGTTTCCAACTTGGGAGTTGGAGGTTTCAACGCGTTAAAGGCGCTGTCAACCAGAAATGATGACCCACAGAGCGCATCCAGACCATTCGATGCGACCCGTGATGGATTCGTTCTGGGCGAAGGCGCAGGCGCATTGTATATCGAAGAACTCGAGCATGCGCGTGCCAGAGGCGCGCACATTTATGCAGAGATCTTGGGTACTGGGATGAGTGGAGATGCACATCACATTACGGCTCCGGATCCAGAAGGACTAGGAGCTTGCAATGCGATGAAAGCCTCGCTCAGAGATGCCGAACTATCCAAAGAGGACGTGCATTATTTGAATATGCACGGTACTTCCACCGGACTGGGCGACATCGCAGAATCCAATGCCATTAAAAAGGTTTTTGGAGAGCACGCCTACAAGATGAACGTATCCTCTACCAAGAGCATGACGGGCCATCTTCTTGGTGCAGCAGGAGCTGTAGAAGCCATTGCGACTATCGGTGCGATTACTCACCAGATCGTACCGCCAACCATCAACTTCGAACATCCTGATCCCGCCTGCGACTTGAACTACACATTCAACAAGCCAGTGAAGCGCGAAGTGAAGGTGGCCATGTCCAATGCATTTGGATTTGGCGGCCATAACACGAGCGTCATCTTCGGTCAGTACAGCGAATAGTAGCGCATTAGACTTTGTAAAGAAGGGTGGGATCTTGTTTCCAGATCCCACCCTTCTTTAGTTTGGTCAGACTGTTAAAAAGTCTTGATTAGATCAAAAAGAACCTGATCAACATCTATCTCAGCTGATGCCCGCTTTTCTGAGACCAGTTGATACTCGCCAGCAAAAGGCGCCAGTTGCCGTACAATCGCCTCTCGGTGCTCTTCCCAGTCAAGATCCTGTCTCACACGTCGTAGCACTCTGAGGACCGCCCAGGACTCTCTTAAGCCAACGACTACGCTTTCGCCAATAGGTGCTCCACGAACGTGTTGGGCCAAATCAGGTAAATCAAATAGAGGTACGTCTGTTTGAGATTGGTACGCCTCAAAGTTGCGAAACCGATCTGGCTCTAGAGATACCAATTGCGACACCCGTTCTGCCTCGGCACGGGTGTTAAAAATGGCCCACTCCAAATCAACTTTATACTGAAGCTGTTTTGACAACCCTGCCGTATCGTACGCTTTTCGCATCAGAGCTTCATCGATATCCTGGACCGGATTCTCTCTGAAGTACCTACGCATTAATGTTGATCGCTCTTGCAAGGCGTCTCGCTCCAGAAGGGCTGCAGCCGTTGCATCGTCGTACCCTTCTTCATCGCCGGCTCGTGCCAGCAATTGATTCCGCATGGCCCGCCCGACGGATGCAGCTGTTCGCCCGAGAGCTTCTTGGAAAGGGAGATCCTCTAACCAAAACACATAGTCCCCTGCAGTAAAGGAATACCGCTCTCCATCCCATTCATATGTCGCGAGCTCGGTTGACGGGTTCATATGGTAGCGGAGACTATCAATCTCAAAATTCTGTTCTCTTGAGGCTACAATTTCTGGTCGTGGATTCACTTCATTAGAAAAATCCCTGAGTAGCCATTGTAAAGCTCCAATAGCAACTGGGTTAACCTGAATGCTTCGTTCCTCCATGAACGACCGCACAAAGCGGTCTCCCTCAAGACGACGCTTTCTCAAACGGTATTGACTTGATAGCCCTCTCCTGCTCGTTTGGTAATTTGATTCGGTTAGAAGTGGTTCGATGATTCGATTTTCAACACGAATGATGTGATATCCAAAACGACTACGCACTGGCGCACTAAACTCATCGACTTCAAGATTGAAGGCCGCTTCAGCAAAAGCGTCATCCACACTGTAATACTTGACCGGCCCCAGATATCCCGCCGATGAATCAAACGATGCGGTTTCAAAAACCGTCTGTGCTTCTTCTAAAAAGCCGACGCCGGACTCCAACCTCTCAAAAGAGGCACTTGCGTCTTCCTGGTTCAGAAAGAAGAGATGGCGGACAATTACTTGGTCCTTCGACAGGGCAAATGCACGTCGGAGCTCATCGTCAGTCGGTGCTTCCAAGGTAAATAAAAACGCCTCGTCAAAATACCGCTCAGCCAGAATCGACTGTTTCTGTCGTTGCAGAAACGCGTCATAGCCGGCGTCATCTGCCAAATCGCTGACCTCAAAGGCTTCCGCGAGAAGTATGGAATCAATGAGATTATCGAGGTGAATGACCCGATTCACCTCGTTATCATCCCCACCCGTCTGAATAAGGAAATTGATATAGGTCTGCTCGAACCAGGTCACGGATA
The DNA here is from genome assembly GCA_002469915.1 of Bacteroidetes bacterium UBA7368. Lineage (GTDB taxonomy): Bacteria > Bacteroidota > Rhodothermia > Rhodothermales > UBA10348 > UBA10348. The sequence continues at coordinate 7,999 of DKOG01000193.1, read as the reverse complement.
TATCGACTCCGTTTACCGTAGCTAATACACGATCATCAGCGTCTATCTGCGCCGTCTCTTTCGAACATCCGCTAAGAAGCAGGACGGACAAAAAAAGGGCGGTGCCTAGCACCGCCCGTAATTTGAAAACATTCATCACTGTTGTGCCAGAAATTCAAGCTTAGAAATAGATTCGAAGGTCAAATGTTCTGGTGTCGTCTAGTAAATCGAAAGGAATGTAGGCGAAATCAAAGCCAAACCGAGCTCCTGCTAGTTCTACTTCTAGACCGGCTCCATAGGACCAATGAGTATCTACATTATCTAGATTCGCATCCTTGTATCCAACACGTGTGTTAAATGCCAAGTTGCGCGTGAAGTACTTCAACTGAGCTCCCAAATCCGAATTCAAATTGTTGTCATTTGTCTGATTGGCATCAGCCAGCATCATCAATTCCACATTGGATGTAGAAATGACCGGGATACCCACTCCCAGCTTAAACGAAATCGGTAGGTCCCACTGATCCATCCGGATGCGCGCGGGAATACTTTCCGTGCTACCGGTGTTTTTCTCATCGAGATCGACATTTAATTCAGAATTGATGCCTTGCATCTGCATCTTTCCACCGAAGTTCATGATGGAGGCTGCGATTTGGGCTCCATTCAGATAATCTGTTACCAGTACAAATCCAAAATCAAAGGCAACTGTCTTTGCAGACATATCCCGAATGGACTGGTACACATATTTAGTTGACCCTCCGAAGAAGAACGAAGGAGTCAATGGCATCGCATACGTCAGAGCTAGGCTGAGGTCTGAAGCCCCAAAGGTCTCTCCCGTACCTTCAGGTCGAGCTACTGAGCGCACATCCATTCTCCCATAGTCTACCGTAGCCAGACTCAACCCAAAAACGCCTGTTGAGGTTACCGGTATCGTTACCGCAAAGGCATTGTAGTCAATGCCCGCTAACCACTTATTACTCGAAAACAGCACGCCCCCTCTCATACGATCATTGTAGGATCGGGCAGCACCTCCCGGATTCCAGAACAGCGCATCGGGACCTGTGGCAATTGCCGTATAAGCATGGCCCAGTGAAGTACCTCTTGCACCAGCTCCTAATGTCAGGAACGTCGCTGCTGTTGTGCCGACTCGGCTTTGTGCAGCACCTGGATTGCTCGTGCCAAGCAAAAGGGCTAACAGCAAAAGGGTGAGTGACTTTCTCATGTGATTCAATGAATTACAACGTTTCATAAGGGTGGCCTCCATCACTTGACGACGGCAAATTTGCCGACGTGCTCTCCGACGCCCGGAGCTTTAATGTGATAGATGTAAACACCGTAAGCGATGTCCTGCTTTCCAGATGTTCTCAAATCCCAACTTTCTGATCCGTCTGAACCCACGCTATTGTGCTCGATGGTATTAACGAGTTCACCCCGAAGATTAAAGATGGAAATAGTACATACTTGAGGCAAGTTGATGAACTCAATGCGCCGCTCTCCTCGACCAGAAATCTGGGATCGACTTTCGAGCAAAGACCCACCTACATACGGGTTAGGTACGACCGCGATATCATCCAATTCCGACTCCGCCAAGTCAGCATCGACGTACGCACTTTTCAACGTGAATTGGAAATAATCACCGGTCTGAAACTCCTTCAAGGTGGTGATACGAACAACATCACCAGAGCTAGGAGCTACCGATGTTTCACCTTCAGGCACATTAAAAATCACGCGATGTCTGAACTTGTGCTGAAAGCCAAACTTTTCCGAAATGATCAGCTCGTCACCAGGCCCAAAGACTCGGTCGCCGTCGAGATCCTGCACAAACAGCTCAACCTCTTCTCCCGTGCCCAAATTATATGCATAAACGGGAATGGGACTTCGCAAGAAGGTAAACCCAAATCGGGGCGGGGTATACGTGGAATCATTGGGGTCCACGAACCGGAGTTCAAAGTCATCCTGTGAATGGAAAAAGGCACCTGAGGAATCGCGCTGAACAACTGCAAACCAGTTTGTATCAAATCCATCCAAAACCGTCGGATCAAGATCCACCAATTCGTTTGCAGAGCCGGCATTACTTACCCAGCCTGTCTGAATCGGGTTGTACTCTATGGTACCCGGAATAGACCTATAGTTATCAAACTCGACTACGAATCCATCCACCATGGGAGTGGTCGGAACAAGAGGAGTCCGTTTAATCATAACCTCATTTGTACCAGCATTAAAGATGTCGTACTCGGTAGTCACCTCTATATCAGTTGCAGCGTACTCATCTTCACCGCTATAAAAGCGAACTCTGTACGGATTGTCTGGAATGACATCGGCATCGCTTTCAACCGATACGAAAATAGAGCCCGATCCCAGACCACTCGTCACTTCGCTCAGGTCTTCGTTTACGTCTCCGCTAATGTACCCAGCCGGGCGCGAGCGAGGAATAACAATTGCCGCATTACTTGAAACGCCAAGCACGTTTCCTGCAAGATCAATGGAAATATTGAAAATGTTTTCCTGTGGATCTACCGTAGGATCGCCTGAAACGGGATCAGGAATACCATGATCGTACGCAACTAATGCGTAGTAATACTTCACTCCATTATTGACGTTTTCGTCAACGTAGAAGTAAGATAGACCTGTGTCAGAACCGAGATCATACACACCCTCTCCCTCAAGGACCGTAACCGGTCCGGCGAGGCCGTTATCTAGATCCCACCGCGCCAAAGGCTCAAAGAAGGTCGGCGTTCCATCGATGTTGGTAATCGTACGGGCATCTGAAAGCAACGCATCGGAGCCTTTGTACAATTTGAACCCTTCGAAATCGAACGTCTGGCTGAACCGGTCAAAACTCGAAACAGCTACCGTGTCCCATGTCAATACAACTCGCTCATCTCCGGGAATGGCAGCTAGCGTAGGCATGAAAGGTGCTTGAGCGAAATTGTAATCCGCATCATAGATACTCTGAACCGTCTTACGGTTTTTGAAGAAGTCATTTTCATCTTCCCCAAAGATCCAAGCGGTCGAGAAGAAGTCCGTCGCACCGACAGATAGATTTACAGGTCCACTGACAAACAACAAGAACGGCTCGATATCGGCTTCAAACGCGTCCGAAGGTGTACCTAGTGGGAACTGAGCGTAGTTGAGAATGCGGTCAAACATCCATGTGTCGTCCCTGAGGTTGTCCCCACTCTCGTAAAATGGCCTTGAATTCAAGTCAAATCCGGTCAAACCAATTTGATCTGATTCCCCAATATCCAGCTCGTCAAAGTTTGGTTCTCCAGGAGTAGGCATACCATCTGCTTCACCATCATCCGGACCAGGATAATTCAGATCGAAAGGGCCTTTTCCATCTCTACCAACATCATTATTAATAAACTCACCTGAATCATAGGCCCCGTTTTGATTGGCATCATCATAGGCAACCCAGTCTAAATTCTCGTCACCCGTAAACCAGCGCCCAGCTTTATAGGCAGCCGTCTCACTGAGGGGCCCGTGAAATGCTTCAAAAGCTATCACATCATAATTGGCGTTGAAGTAACTCTCGATCGAAAGCTGACTTTCAAGCAATCGACCTGCACCACCAAAACGCTGCTCGTCAATGATTCCATCCTGATCATTATCCAAACCATCTTCGGCTCGGGAAGGACTTTCCAAAAACGCAAAACCTGTATATCCTAGATCATACAGCGTTCCGTCGGGATGCTGACCAATTCCATCTTGGTCCCAGCCGTAGGTTACATCCTGCAACGCGTCAAAAGCTGCATTCTCGTCGCCCTCCTCATTTCCTAGACCATAATCCATGATCTGGCCAAAGAAAACTCCTTCGTCACCACTGGAGTTATACCGATAGTCCTTTTCACCGGTATTGGTGATGCGATACAGAATAAATGCAGTGTCTTCGGCCAAGATATTAGCCCACTGAAAAATGCGGACCTTAGTCTGCAACGCCAGTCCACCGATCGTTGAATCTGATGGTGAGGGATAAAAAACACCCCACTGACTAAGGGGCTGTTGGGTTTCGGGATCTACTGAATATTCAAGGTCAGAATAATCATCGATTACATAGAAACCTTCAAGATCAGCATTGAACACACCGCGCCCAAAAAAGCCATTCCATTCGTTTGACCAGCCGGGATCGTCCGGGTTATCCAGTCGGTCAGGCCAAAACGATGGCCATGAAGTTCGGTCATCACTCAAGGCCGGAGTGGGTTCGAGTTCACCTAGACGGTTAAAACGAGTCTCGTTATGAAATCCATTCAGCGGAAGCCAGCCCCAAAGAGAACCATCCGGGCTTAATCTTTTTCCAGCCTCTCGGTACGTAAGAACGACGGGATTCACCAGCGTATCGGATTTACCACCGTAAAAAGGCCATTTTTGCCTTTCTCCAGGAACTCTACCGGCAATATTGATACCAATACCATCAATATGGCGGCCACCAATTCCACGCGGCCAAATTCCCCACGGGAGATCATTCCAGCGAGCCAACTCCCCGTGATTCCTGAAGTTGGTTTCAATCAGGTTTCCATCCAGAATACCCCTGGCAATCAGATCTTCATCCCCACGGTATTCCCTTGGGATGTTTTGACTATTGGCATCGGTTACCCACAATCCGCAGGTTAAGACCACCAGAAGCACTAAGACTTGCTTCATTCCTTTTCTCAACATCTTTTTTTGAGGTTGCGCACTCATTCCGCTTTCGGATCCGCACAACGAAACAATTGGTTTTCGATTTGCCATAAAAGCGGTTAGAATTTGAGGTTTAGACCCAGACTTATCTTACGAGGTGCCGAAACCCATTCTGGGCGAGCATAGAACTCATCCAGAGAATTAAGGCCCCCAACCTGAGCACCCGTATTCCTAAACAGCTCCTTCTGCAAATCCTCGTCGACCCGTCCTGTAGACGAGTAAACAGCATATTTGACTTCGTTGTCAAACAGATTCTGAATCTGGAGGAAAATCTGGAAATCACGATCGATGAAGGACGGTTTGTAATACGCTCTCAGATCGGACCAGAACTGAATGGGACGATTAGCATTATTTTCCAACGTAGACCGAACGAAGCTTCGAGTCGTCGTATACGGCTCTCCCGAGCGTAAGTAGTTCACCAATGTAAAATTGAAGTTCTTAAACGGCTCGATCGTAACGGTGTTGTTCACCACATGACGTCTATCCCAATTCAAGCGAACCAGTGATAGAATTTCTTCTAGTCCCGATTGTTGTCGACCGAAGGCCTGACCCGGATCGGAGGACGTACCCTCAGCAAATTGGAGCGTGTAATCAAGCGTCCAAGAAAGCATCCCACCAGGTCTGTCAAACAACGAGAAGGTCATTCCTCGGATTGTACCGTAGTCTCGGTTAATCCAACGAATGGCAAAATCTCCCGTTGGGGTCCGCAGCACTTCCTGCCCAGTCAAATTCCTGACATCCTTGGAAAAAATGGTCAGTTCCAGAGCAATTTCTTCGGTCAGACCCTGCTGCAAACCCACTTCGAATGAAAGGGTGCGCTCTGGGTCAATGGAGGGATTACCAAACTGATTGGAACTAGAGGCCGGGTTGACCTCATACTCCGGATTGGTATATAACAAGTTCAAAGCCGGAATCTGAAAAAACATCCCAGCAGAAAAACGCATCACACCCGTTGATGAAATCGGGAATGCAACCCCTAAACGAGGGCTAAACTGAGCTTTTACCGGAGCATCCTTCCTATTTGAGATCAATTCCGTTTTATTATCGGGATCAATCACCTCTACCGCTTCTGCCTGCGCCCAATCATTGGGAATCAGATAGTCTGGATCGAAGAGATCGAAACGAAGACCTGCATTCACAATCAAGCCAGTGAATTCCATCTTATCCTGCACATAGGCAGAGAACTCAGTTGGACTAGCGCTCAGCGTATTATCTGAAAAGACGTCAGGCGATATACGCGGTTGATTATTCGTACGTGCCGAACGCTCTATGCCATAACCCCGATTGTTCAGACTGTGCAGACGGGTCATTACACCCGCTTTAACGAGATGAACATTATTAATCTGGCTAGAAAAATCGGCCAGAATAGTATGGGTCTCCGTCAGCTCGTCAACTGTATACAGATCATTACCAGCTACTGCAAAAGCATTCTGGCCATTCAAACTACTCTTCTGGGGCCACTGGTAGACATTGTCACCACAATCAAGATTTCCAATGTCGTCAATCTCATCGCAGTCAAACAGATAGCTGTCGTACTTATCACGCAAGTAGCTGTAAGAAACATTACCGAAAGAACGCTGACCTACGGTATATCTAAAACTCAAGATGTGTGTCTGGCTTCCGAAATATCCGGCATTACGACCATTAGGCACGTATTTCCCACCATGACTATAATTTTCAAACTTTCCATCCTGCAAAAACAGATTGTACTCTAATTTCGCGGTGCTTGACAGCGCAGCCGTAACTGTCGTGTTCAGACTATAACGTTCATTCGTATTCATATGAACGAATTCACCGGAACCGGTTGACTGTACATTCCAAAAGTCAGTATTCGAGCTCGAATTCAATCCGGTTGACGAGTCACTGGGAGCGAATAAATCTCGTCCCATAAGATGGCCGTTATCTTGAAAAAGTCGGCCTGTCATCTGAAACCCGAGACGCTCTTTCAAGAGCGGGCCACCAATTGACAGCTGAACGTCCGTGGAATTCCGGAAGTCTGCAGCATCTGAGTATCCGACCATTTCCGAAGCGAAGTCATTTGCGCTTAGTTGGAGACCTGGACCCGTCAATCGATTTACGTACTCCAATTCTCTGTCGGACACAATAGAACCCGCGTAAGTCAATACACTTGCGGACCACTCTCTAGGGACGTCCTTTGTAACAATATTCACGATCCCGGACTGTGCTTGGCCGTATTCAGCGTTGAACACACCACTGATAACCTGGAGGCTAGAAACCATATTCTGCTCAACTTCGAAAGCAGCTTGGTTATTGAACGCATTATTAATGGGGACGCCATTTACGAGATAGGCGACCTCTCCGGATCGACCTCCTCGGAATCGACCATCAACAACGCCAGCCTGCAAGTTGATCGCGTCACCAATAGTGGTAACGGGTAGCGCCTGCAACTGCTCTGAATCGACTACAGCAGTGGTGGTCGTCCGGTCCATTTGGACGATTCCTCTCTCAGCCGTTACCACGATTTCCTCCCCTTCAAACACCTCTTCTGCCAGGGTGAAATTGACACGCGTGGTTTGATCCACTTGCACCTTCACACCTTCCATAGACTGACTGGCGAAGCCGATAAAGGTGGCTTTAACGGTATACGTTCCCGGGCGGATGCGGAGTATAATATAATCCCCGTTTTCATCCGTGGCTGACCCTTGGGTCCTGCCATCGAGGAATACATTCACCCCAGGTAAAGGCTGCCCGGTCGCGGCATCCACAACTTTACCAGCGATCTTTCCATAAATGTCCCTATTCGGACTGGAGTCGCCGGCAAATGTAGGCTTAGAGGTAGAGATCAGAAGGAGGCCCAGCAGAGCCAGGCAAAGAGAAACGCTAGATATTCTCATCGAGTAAAGGCCTTTCTTCGATGGTTGTGATTCTGAGAAAGAACTCAGAATAGAGACATTAATCGGTCTTGAGAAGTGAAGTATTCTGGCCTGATTGAACTTTTACCCTAGGAATAAAAGTTCAATGGCGG
>DKOG01000193.1:0-273 GCA_002469915.1 Bacteroidetes bacterium UBA7368 | reverse complement strand
CCCGCCATGAACAGCGCAGAATTTCTACTTCATGAGCATCATGGTGTGCGTCTTGCTGTAAGACGAACCAGCGTCCAAACGGTAGAGATACATTCCAGACGCAAGAGAACTTGCATCAAACTGAACCGTGTGGGTTCCCACATTCATGGTCTGACCCGAGATCAATGTTGCGACCTTTTGGCCAAGCACATTGTACACCGAAAGCGTCACGTTCTCTGACTGAGGCAACGTAAATGCGATCGATGTGGAAGGGTTGAATGGGTTTGGATAATT
>DKOG01000153.1:612-5958 GCA_002469915.1 Bacteroidetes bacterium UBA7368 | reverse complement strand
TGGGATTCAATTTAATGCTGATGAAAATCAACCGGTGATGGACCAAGTAAATTTGCGTTTTACGCCTCATGTCCTGCCGGTGCTGCAAGGCTCTACCGTCCAATTTCCAAACAGTGATGAGATTCGGCATCATGTGTATACGTCCACTTCATCCGTATGCCAATTTGAATTAGGTGTTTACGAAGCAGGTATCGTCAAGGAGCAGAAGTGTGACACTCCGGGACTGATCACACTACTGTGCAATGTTCATGCGGAAATGAAAGGGTTTATTGTTGTTTCTCCCACTCCACACTTCTCCACGACCGATAGGAACGGCAGCTTCAGAATAGAAGCAGTGCCTGAGGGCACGTACACACTTCATTTTGAGCATGAGCGCTTAATGGTTGACCCCATCACCGTACACGTTATTCCTGATCAGGAAACGGAAGTAGATTTTGGTAAGCCTCGGCGCAGAAAACCATAATCTTTCTTTGTCCTTGCAGTAGCCTTCTCCCATTCTGATATTCCTTTCGAACCAATCAAATGGATCGTGGCCAAACTATAGCGGTCATTGAAGCCCACTGCAACCATATAAAGTCGAGATTTTCTACATGAGACATTCCCTGATTATTCTGTTCATCGGAATGCTGTTCGCAGGATGTGCGACGGAAACCGAGCAGCCTAATATCATTTACATCCTCGCTGATGATCTCGGATACAAGGAGTTAGGCTCCTACGGTCAAGAAATAATCCGCACACCGCATCTGGACCAGCTGGCCGACGAAGGAATGCGTTTTACCCAGCATTATTCGGGTAGTCCGGTTTGTGCACCCTCCAGAGGCACCCTACTTACGGGCAAGCACACTGGTAACGCGTATGTGAGGGACAATCTAGAAATGGGAGGATGGGGTCCTGACGAGCCTGAAGGACAACTGCCCCTGCTTGATGCAGAGTTTACCATTGCGGAAATGCTGAAACCCATGGGCTATGCCACAGGATTTATCGGGAAATGGGGTCTGGGCGGACCGGATTCCGAAGGCCATCCCAATAATCAGGGCTTTGATCAGTTTTATGGTTACTTGTGTCAACGAGTCGCTCACAACTACTACCCGACCCATTTATGGCAAAATGGAGAGCCAGACAGTTTGGTTGGACACGCGTATTTCGCCGCCCACCAAAAAATTGATGAGTCCTTAGATACGATCGAGGAATACTACGATCGATTTGCAGCCGAGCACTATGCACCAGATCTCATGCTAGAGTCGGCTCTAGACTTCGTAGATGCCAACAAGGATAATCCCTTCTTCCTCGTATTCGCCACACCAGTGCCCCACCTAGCACTTCAGGTTCCTCTTGAATCGCTAAACGAATATCCGGACTCAATGGACACCGAACATTTCCTTGGTGGCTCCTATCTCCCCCACCCGCGCCCTCATGCAGCATATGCGGCCATGATTACTCGCATGGACCGGGATATCGGTACACTTCTTTCCCGCCTAGAAGAACTGGGACTGGACGACAATACCGTTGTAATGTTTAGCTCAGATAACGGCACGACCTATTCCAGAGGTGTGGATGCGTCATACTTCAATAGTGTAGGCACGCTACGCGGACTAAAAGGATCGGTCTTTGAGGGTGGTGTGCGTGTGCCCATGATTGCCAAATGGCCAGGTAAGATCAAAGCCGGATCCACAACCGATCATGTCTCTGCGTTCTGGGACGTAATGCCCACGATTGCTGCTATTACAGGAGCTGAAGCACCGTCTGCGATAGATGGAACCTCATTCTTGCCCGCCCTGCAAGGTGAAAATCAAGAACCTGGAGAGCCTCTTTATTGGGAATACCATGCCTTCGGAGGCATGCAGGGAGTTCGGATGGGAGATTGGAAGGGGGTCAGACTCGAAATTCGCAGGCAAGATGACGCGCCATTGCAGCTCTTTAATTTGGCGATCGATGAAGATGAAACAACGGATGTCGCTGACCAACACCCCGAAATCGTACGTGAAATCAGGGCAATCATGGACAGTCGACAAACGTCGGAAATAGAAAGCTGGAATTTTGCGAGGAACGCCAAGTATCAGTGAGCCAGTTGAACAGGCTGAACCCAAGCACTTTCCGGCTCTCCTTCATAGTTGGGATTGCCCGTCGGCTTCGATGAGGTGACTCGTGCTCGGACGTATAGTTCGTCTCCAGTAAGGGTGTACGTGGCTGTAGTGCCCGAGGTGGTTTGTAATAAACGGCCAACCGCATCACTGTACCTCCAACCAACCTGCTCTCCCGTTTCGGGATGCACTACAGCAGTAGGTGCAGGATCATGCTCAGCAAGGGTTCCAAAGTATTCGATTGTATACAAAACGCCCTCTTCTTCCTGAACTTCAATTACCAGTTGATCGGCCTCGAAGGTAACCTCTCGCAATGACACGCCTGATGATGCGTAAAAGGCACCAGCTTCCATTTGACCGATGAGGGCTTCTGGATTGAGCTCGTTCGATTTGACCATAACCCATCCTCGTCCCACATTGGCTTTATTCATAGCCTGTTCCTGATAATGATGCGCATCGTCAGTTGCGATACCGAACATCATCTCTCTTCCGTCCCGAATGCGCAACGTGTTTACTACGTCCCACATTTTTTCCATTCCCATTCGCAGTGAGTCTCCCAGGTTATTGACCGATGGATGCCCATTGTACACTTCGAAAAACTGTTCGCCATCGACAAGCGCCAATTCCTCAGCCTGAATGCCCCAGCCAAAATTAGGATGATTAATGTGGGGCATAACAACGGCCCCTAAGCGTGCCTTCTGTTCCAAAATGGCGTCCAGATTGTTCTGCATAACCTCAACCACACTTCCTCCACCCCGTGGCTGGACATACTCCATAATATTCGTGGCGTTAATATGGACAGGTCGGTTGCCAAAACGATCGGTAACTTCTTCGGCGTGAACCAGCAAGAACTCTCCCTTCTGGCCCATACGAGAAGCATACTCCTCGAAGGTTTTCAGCCGAACGTGAATGGTGTCCTGTTCAATTCGGTATTCCACCCAATCTGGACCAAACGCGGTTAAATACGCTTCGAATGTGGCCTCTCGAGCATGCCCCACGGGAATCTTGAGCCATCTTTGGGAGTCAGCCATCGTGTTATGGTCCGAAATGGCCAGGAAATCGTATCCATTTTCACGATACCAACTAGCAATCGCTTCAGGAAAATCATCACCGTCGCTCCAAAACGAATGAGTATGCAAATTGCCTTTTTGCCAGATCACTTCTTCCGGTTGGCAACCGACGAGTACGAAAAGGCCAATAATGAATACAGAGACGAGCTTTGACATGAGATCAGGATTGGTTTCCGTTAAGAAGGATGTTCAAAGAGTCCGGACCATGGTTAAAGAGAAGATCAAGACTACTCATTCCGGTAAAAAAGCCTTTAAAATTCTGCCTATACACGGGGTGATGATACAATTCCGAGGCGCAATGCGTGACGTCCACCTCATGGGAGTCAGATAAGATGTGCATTGACGAGGCAATACCCAAGACCTTGTGCGTCCACTTCATGGATGCGATCGTTAGCTCAGCCAACGATTCACTAGGGCTATCAATCAACTCAGTTAGATCATCAATGTAATATTCATAGTACGGAGAGGTAGAATAATTATACCTCAGTCCCTTTAAGTGACGCTTTCTCCATCCGGGATTAGCTTCCAGCAATACATTTCGAACAGGTGTACCAAGGGAAAGCTTTTGCAACGGAATCGTGAGCCATTGCCATCCATCCGGATTTCGAACCCGGCAACGATTTTCAAATGATTGCCGACTGTATTGCTTGAGATCGTTGATCCTGCAAATTGGTGATGAAGCGATTCGCCACATGGTTTCGAGTCCAGGAAAGTATTCCGGGGCCAAAATTAGGTCGGCATCTGTCGAAGTGCTCAAGTCGTCTAAACCAATGGTCGGAGTAGTGGGTACGAATGATCTATATTAGGTCATTATCCACCTTCAAACCAGCCTTCTGCCCTATGCTCAACAAGGCTCCCGCTCTTTCGCCCCCAACGAGGGTTGGCATCGTTGCTCCGGCATCTTCTCCCAAAGATGCTCAAGCCTTTAAATCAGGACTTTCGAACTTGGAAGCAGCGGGATTTTTGCCGGTCCTGAGACGAAACGAGTACACTGAAAATGGATACCTGGCCGGCACCGACTCGGAACGTCTGTCAGAGTTCAATGCCTTTCTAAAAGATGATAGTGTGGATGCGCTCATTGCGGTGCGCGGCGGATATGGATCCCTACGGCTGCTGGACGACATTGATTATGAAGCAGCGCGAAGGTTGCCCAAACTCTTAGTTGGGTATTCAGATATCACCGCGCTGCAGCTCGCGTTGTACAAACACGCAGGCTGGGTTGGCGTGTCTGGACCTATGGTTGCCGTAGAGTGGCCAGATCCTAAAGCATCTAATTGTGATCAGTTTATGGCCTTGGCCTCTGGAGCTTTGGTTGACCAACCGCTCGATGGCCATCACTCGCTCGTTCCCTTACGCCAAGGACGAGCAATTGGCCCGCTCTTGGGGGGCAATCTGTCGTTAATAGCAAAACTTTTAGGTACGGCACACATGCCCGACCTTAAAGGAGCTATCCTCTTTCTAGAAGATATTGGAGAATCCCCCTATCAGGTTGACGGACTAGTTGCTAGTCTGAAGCTAGCTGGCGTGTTATCCACACTTTCGGGGATTGTACTAGGTGGCTTTACTGAGGGCGATGCTGAGCAAGGCAAGCCATCATTGACACTGAAGGATGTTTTTGAACACTATTTCGCACCGCTGGGAATCCCCGTTGCTATGGGGTTGAGATATGGTCATTTTGCTCAAAAAGCTGCGATTCCAATAGGTGTTCAAGCGGAATTGCTTTGTGAATCGAAAACCGGACAACTCATCCTCAGAGAATCCCCTGTTCGGTAGCTGCATATTCATCTCCTCTTTTCGGATGCTCACCACTTCCATCCTTACGTTGTACGTGTTCCGAGTTCTTCTGCACACCGCACCTATTCTAGCCTCATGCGCATAGCAGTTTTTGCCTCTGGCGGCGGCTCCAATTTCCAGGCGATTCTCGACGCTTCTCGCTCGGGCGAATTGCAGGCTGATGTCGTTTTGTGTGTGGCCAGTAGACCTGAGGCTGGTGTTATTTCGCGCGCGGAGAGAAACGACATCCCCGTTCACGTTCTAGGCGGATCGATCCAACAAGAATTAGGCAACCTTATCGAAGTCTTTGCAGCACATGAAGTTGACTTCATTGCTCTTGCTGGTTTCATGAAAATGATCCCCCTCGACCTCATTAGGGCATTTCCCAATCGCATCGTAAACATCCACCCTGCACTTTTACC
>DKOG01000153.1:0-576 GCA_002469915.1 Bacteroidetes bacterium UBA7368 | reverse complement strand
ATTAAGAGCGGTGTGACTGAATCCGGTGCGTCGGTCCATCTTGTTGATGAACATTACGATACCGGACCCGTGGTTTTGCAAGAAACCGTACCGGTATTGAAGAACGATACGCCCGAAGCATTAGCTAGTCGCGTACTCGAAATTGAGCATCAACTCTACCCCAAGGCCCTAAACCTCTTCGCAAAGGGGCATGTACACGTTCACGGCCGCACTATTTCTATACAGCGTTCTCGATAAAGCGATCTCACTTAAACCATCTGAAACGATTCATGATCAACGTTAAAGATCTTCCTGCACCTAACGACACCTATCCTATCCGACGTGCGCTTCTTTCCGTTTTTGATAAGACAGGAATTGTTGAATTAGCCCAGGCGCTGCATAATCATGGAGTAGAGTTAGTTTCCACAGGCGGGACATCTCGGGCACTCGAGCAAGCAGGCTTGCCTGTCGTAACGGTTGAGTCGCTTTCCGGGTACCCAGAGATTTTGGATGGCAGAGTAAAAACGCTTCACCCTGCCATACATGGTGGATTACTCGCGCGAAGAACCGACCCCGAAGATCTAGCTCAGCTCAAGG
>DKOG01000099.1 GCA_002469915.1 Bacteroidetes bacterium UBA7368 | reverse complement strand
GAGGTCAACGGGTTGCGCGGATCCTGAGGGATCCGCGCAAAATCATCACTTTCAGGAAGTACAAAATTATCAAGTCTACGCTGCCCTTCTAACGTTATGAGGCTTTCCAACCGCTCGTTTAATTCAGGATCATCCGTGATGGCGGGAGGGGAGGCATCACATCCCGCAATCAGTACAATCGCTACCCCGATGAGACTTTTAAATATTCGCATCATTCGTCCTCGTCTTTAACCTGAAAGATCCAGACGGGAGACCATTCTGAATATCCTGCAGCATTGAGCGTACGCACCTTCCACCAATAGGGATAGGTCAGTACCAGTCCTTCTACCAGGTATGAGGTAGACTTTACATTTTCTAAGTCTACCTGATACAGGAGCATATCCTCATCGATGGTGACCACCAGGTGATAGGAAATGGCATCTTCGACGGAAGCCCAGCGGATTCGTACTGAACGATCGTGATTTCCGGTACCATTGTCAGGATAGATCTGCGACGGATTGATGGGGAATTCCGCTTGACGGACAGGAACGAACGTGAATATTTCCGACCACCTACCCTCGGCGCCCGTCTTTGAAAGAGGGAGGGCACGCCAATAATGCGTCTTGTTTTGTTCTAGATTCTGGATGATAGCCTCGGAGTACTCGTAGACCTTATCCGTGTAAATGGCCGATGTGAAATCGGCCTTGGTGGAAACTTGCACTCGATACGAATAGGCTCCATCGACATCCGTCCAGTCAAGTAAAACTGCATCATCTGTTTGGGATCCAGGTGTTGGGGCCACCAATGCAGGAGTCCCTAAGTCTTTGGATACTTCAACAGGATTCGAGTCACATCCTATCAAAGTGAATGCGCAAAAAAAGACTCCACATATAAGTGCAAGGAGCCGAGAATGACCTTTTGCTATGTTTTGGTGAGACACCATCTTAATGCTGCTTTCTTTAAGTCACGAATCTATTAATCAAGACAATTTACTCTCAAAACATTTAGGGTATGTGGGAAATCCCGAAAAAAGAGGTCTCAGACCTGTTGAAGGTCAAATTCCTGCACCCGTGGCTCTCTTTACTCTGCTTTCTTCTGGTTAAAATTGGATCATTCGGAGTTTTTCCGCTTTCTTGAGGTCTACTCTTCACTTATTTGAGATCGAAATGCCTCGTTTTGCTCTGCTTATATGCGTCTTGTGCCTGACTCCGCTGACCACTAGTGCTTCCGAGTCCTCAATTAGGGATGCATACGGAAGCTCTCTGCTGATGATTGGAGAGGATATTTTGGTCGGAGAAACATCTGGTTTTAGTTCTCCAGGGATGATTCATGTACTTCGAGAAAACAGTAGAGGATCTTGGGATGTGATCCAGACTTTTTCTTCCTCGGATGCAGAAGTAGGAGACCGTTTCGGTGCGTCTATGGTGTATGCAGATGGGTATTTGGTTGTATCCAGTTCCGGTGCTTTGGGAGGAAAAGGTGCCGTTTATGTGTTTGAAAAAAACCGAGAAGGAAACTGGGCACAGGCTGGGCGGATTCTATCTAAAGATGAAGTGCGATCCGGTTTTGGCTCGACTCTGGCCGTTTCGGGAGGGCACGTATTTATAAGTGCACCGGGTACTGATCTGAAAGAGGGTCGTGTATTCGTTTACAGTGCATCTTCAGACTGGGGTCTTGTGAATACATTGATGTCATCGAATCCAGAGGAAGGAGCTGAATTCGGTGCTGGTTTAGCGGTTTCAGAAAACACGGTCGCCATCGGGTCCCCAGGGTTTGATACCAGTTCAGGGATGATTGAGTTGTTTTCAATTGAAGATGACTGGGGATTAATAGATACCATTTCTAGTCCTGAAGACGCAGAAGAAATTCGGCTTGGTACTTCATTGACGCTCAATGGAAATCGTCTTTTCGCCTCAAATCCCCGAGCTAATCGAGGTGTGGGCCTTGTTTCTGTGTTTGAGCAAAGCAACAAAGGTTGGAAGCATACTTCCGATATGAAAATGGAAGGCGAATCGAGTGGCCCTGCCTTTTTTGGAGCAGCTTTGGCCTTTTCAGAGGATGAAATTTGGATATCTGCTCCCTTGTCAAACAGTTTTTCGGGGGGCGTATATCGGTTTGATGCAGACTCACTAAAACCAATTGACTCCATCGACAACGATGTGGAAGGAGGACGTACGCAGTTTGGGACGGCCATCGCCATACGAGCCGATGTGGCTGCGATTGGGATGCCGGGTAATGATTATGGGTTGGGCTCGGCCGTCGTGTATACGAATAGTGGCGATGGCACATGGCAGAAAGTCACGGCCTACAACCGACCCGTACCTGATCTGCCACCTATCTCGGGTGGTGAAATTGAATGTGCCGACGGTGAAGCTAATGGGTATGGTTGCGAGAATGTAGATCTCGTTTCATTTATCCCTTTGACAGACCTCCGTATGAATCGAGGTGTTCGACTAAACGATGTCTGGGGTTGGACCGACCCTGAGACAGGAAAAGAGTATGGTATTATCGGTCATATGGAAGCTGCTGTATTTATAGACGTGTCCAACCCGCTCTCACCCGTCGTTTTGGGAGAGCTACCTCGAACACCTGGGTCTCCCGGTTCGACATGGAGAGACATGAAAGTGTTCAAAGACTTTGCTTTCATCGTTGCGGACGGTGCCGGACAACATGGGATGCAAGTTTTCAACATGGATAGACTCAGAAATTGGTCGGGTGAATTCGAACAGTACGAACCGGACTTCCTCTATACGAATATTGCTAGTGCTCATAATATTGTAATTAATGAGGACACGGGCTTTGCTTACACGGTAGGAAACAGTTCGGGAGGGGAGACCTGCGGCGGTGCGTTGCATATGATTGATGTCAACGAACCCATGACGCCCACTTTTCTAGGCTGCTTTAATGATCCGCAGACGGGTAACAACGGCTCGGGAGCGACTCATGATGCGCAGTGCGTGATTTACGAAGGGCCGGATTCTGAGCACAGTGGTAAAGAAATCTGTGTAGGCTCAAATGGATCGGCGATAAGTGTAGCTGACGTCACCGACAAAGCAAACCCCATTGCTATTAGTCAGGGTACGTATCCCAATTCTGCATATGTGCACCAAGGTTGGTTCACCGAAGACCATCGCTATTTTTATCAGAACGATGAAGGAGACGAGACCGGAGGCGTTGTAGATCGAACAAGGACCATGATTTGGGACTTAACAGACCTTGACGAACCTGAAATGATTGCGGAATATTTTGGCGATTCTAACTCCACCGATCACAACCTGTACGTAAAAGGGGATTTCATGTATCAGACGAATAATGCCAGCGGTTTGAGGGTGATAGACATTCACGATCGGGCTAATCCCATCGAAGTTGGGTTTTTTGATACTACACCAAAAGGCAAGAACGTAGCCGGATTCGATGGTACGTGGAGCAGTTATCCTTTTTTCAAATCGGGTGCTATTCTCGTGACCTCGAGACGAGAGGGTCTGTTTATCGTTCGTAAACGCGAATTAGATCTTTGATTGGAAAGGGTTTGGATCGTTCAGAATAAACGATCCGTGCTTGTAGCGGAAGTCGACACCCCCTAGTTTCAGTTCATTCCAATCGCTTATTAACCTTGTCTGGTCTACTTAAGGACTTATAATTATGCCCGAAATTGAAGCTTCCAAGTTCGCCACGCAGAGAGATCCTTTGGATGCACAAGTATCCGGTTTTCTAAAAGCTAGTCAGGCGCAACCTGTCGATTTCTTTGCCCACACCATTATTGTGCCGAATTCTGCTCTGGTGACAGGGGGAAGTATTGCTGCCGATGCCTACAAGTCGTTGCCCTGCACAGATTTTGATACAGTCATTTCCATAGCCCCGAGCGAAGTCGGAACGTTTAGAAAGATTACGGTCTGTAGCTTAGCGCGATATAATTCTCCCCTAGGAGACGTGGCTGTCGATGACCGGATACGCAATGAGTTATGTGACGAAGACGACGATATCTACGTCAGTGATATGGGGCATTTTGATCATCGTGGCATAGATATTCAGCTCCCCTTTTTACAGAAAGTCTGTTCTGACTTTTCGGTTGCGCCTCTGGTTATGGGGATGGAATCCGTAGATTTCTGCAAAGAGCTGGGTAGCGCGGTGGGAGAAATCATGTTTAACAGAAATACGCTCACAGTTGCTTGCGTAGATATTCTTAGTGCCACCCCGGTGGGATTAGCACGGTTCGAAAAATACATTATTGACTTGGACGTATCTCGGATGATGATTCTGTTGAATCAGGAAAACGAAATTGTGGTCCGTGGTAAGGGAGGTGTGTTAACGGCCATGATTGCCGCCAACCATCGAAGAGCCAACGCTGTGCATATTTCCGGCCGAAAGCGACCAGAAGATGGTAGTCCGGGATTTATAGGTGCACTGATCGGTCGTAGTTGAGATGGATGACAGTTCCTTTCATACAGGGGCGTCTTTAGGTCCATCAAGCGAGCTGAATAGGTTTTCGATGGTCGGATCCGGCGCGCTCGGAAAGGCACTATGTCGGGCATTATGCGGTCTCGGATTAAAACTGGACCAATTGGTTTCTCGTTCTCCCGAAAGTGGACAGGCCTTGATCAACGAAGTGGGTTCGGGGACACTAGTAAAGTTGGGTGCGCTCTCGGATATCCATACTGAAAGCGACCTTTGGTTTATTTGCGTACCAGATGATGCCATAGCTCAACTAGCCGAAATCATGGCACGTGGGGATTGTCGTGATCAGGTGATTTTGCACACTTCTGGGGCGTTTAACGCGGATGTGTTGGGACCTTTGAGAGTAGCGGGTGCAGCGGTTGGTTCATGGCACCCATTGCAGTCCTTTACCGGATCCGAAACGGAAGACGTGTTCCGAGGCGTTACAGTAGGGATTGAGGGTGATGATCGCGCCGTGCACATGGCGAATATGGTTGTCGACACGTTGGCAGCCCAAGCAGTAAAAGTCTCCTCAGATCGTAAAGCCCTTTATCACGCGGCTGCCGCACTCGCCGGCAACGCGGCCACGACACTTATGTCTATTTCGGAAGAGATCTGGGAGCGAGCCGCGGGAACGCGCGATGGGTTTGTCGCGTCCATGGGTCCGCTCATTCAGACGAGCGTGCAAAATGCCCTCGAAAAAGGGCCTGAAACGTCGCTCACGGGTCCCATCGTGCGTGGAGATGTTGGAACGCTGCGTGCACACCTCAAGGCGATCACTATCTACTTACCGCATCTTACCTCATTGTATGGCTCCATCGCGACGGAAACGGTTCACTTGGCCATGCGCTCTGGACGATTAAAAGCGGACCGAGCAGTTGAAATGCTGGACGTAATCAATGACTATCTAGTAGGATCATCCACGCTGGAGGATTCTGATGGAGAGTGAAAAAACGCCGTTTGAGCGCATTGCCGAACTCGTATCTGGGATGCCAGAGAACAGCACGTCGTTCATATCTATTGCCACGATTATCGGAGCAACGCTCAGGCGGGTTCTGGCTGCGGAGAAAACGTGCGAATTGGCATCCATTTCGCTCGCTCATCGAGAACGGCTTGCCGGATTTCGAGATCAGACGTCAAGAATGATTGAGGCGCTCGGTACGGAAATGCCGGCTCACGTTTCTTTGGAAAAGGTGTCTCCTGACGAAGAAAAAACGTGGTGGTTTGCACTTTCCGAAGTGACTCATATTCTGGAAGAGAGCATTGACCAACTATCGGGTATGGTGGCTAGGCAAGAGAAGGGGTCGCCCGTGAGAGATCTCACTGCCCTTTATGTCCGCCTGCTTAGAGAGCACTACAATTTCTATTTTGACGAGGCTCGCAAGTGGATG
>DKOG01000139.1 GCA_002469915.1 Bacteroidetes bacterium UBA7368 | reverse complement strand
TAATTCGTAGCGGGCCAGATCGGCTAATTCTCCCGTTCGAAGGCGGGTTAGTAGGCGCGAAAACTGAATTCGGGCATCCCCAAGTCTATTCTCTGTAATTGCCATTCTCCCCAGATCATATGCAGCCTGATTGGCCGTCATGGTCTGAGGGTATCTCGTTATGACTTCTGTGAGAACAGTAGAAGCAGCGGTGTAATCAAAAAAGATATCCTGGTGAAGCACTCCGATCCTTCTGAGAACATCAGGAAAATGGGGATGCTGAGGGTGATCAATTAAAAATCGCTGGTAGGTGTCGAGCGCTTCATCATAGTGGTTTCGTTCTAGCCGATTACCTGCGATGTCAAAAACTTGTTCTCCAAGTGTTTCAGCCCACATTTCCTGCATGAGTCCAAGACCGCGCAAGGCATCTGGCGCAGAGGAGCCATCTGGATAACGGCGCAATACCTCATCAAAGGCTTCCAGGGCGACATCATACGCGGCCCCGTCGGCAGCTATTTGGGCAAATGTGAACAGTAATCGGCCCTCTTCACGCTCTAAACGATCAATAGCACGATATACATCCAAAGCACTTCTGAATTGCCCGTCTTCGACATATAGCCAGGCTAGCAGCTCTCTAAATGCCCGGTTGAGAGGCACAGTAGCTACGCCTTCCTCGGCTACCGAAATGCTTTTATCGAGGGCTTCATCCGAAGTCAGGAAAGGGCTCATCTGGCTGCGGACGTAATTAAGTTGGTTCTGATTGATTTTCAGCAGTTCGAGGTATTGAGAGACTGCTTTACCATGCTGAGACGTCAAATTGTAAAGTTGAGCGAGATCCGTTTGAAAAAGAGAAGCATTCCCCAAATTATCGCGACCTTGCTCAAGGACTTCGATCGCAAAATCAAACAGGCGGACCTGCATAAGCGATCGGTATACCATCAAGTACACAGAAGATGAAGTCACATTGGAATCAATGGCTAATTGCCATGTGGCCTTAGATCCTGCTTCATCGCCTTTAAGAAAGAGCAAACGGGCTTTGTCGGTGATATAGACAACAGGAGAGGCATCTTGCTGGATTTTCCGATCAATGAGTAGAATGGCATCATCATATCGCTTTACACTTTCGTACGCTTCTCGAAGTCGCTCATAAAAGACGTGGGTGTTTGGACTATCCTGATACAAGTCCTCAAGAAGAGAAATCGCCCTCTGGAATTGTCCTGAACGCATGAATGATTCAGCTAATTGAAATCGTCCAACCTGAGTGCTGTCTACTGATTGTGCTGATGATACAGTTGACAGGCTCACACTCAGTGAGAGGGCAATTAAAAAAGCAAATGGACGTATATAAAGCATGGACTTGGGTAGAGGGTTCTTTTGTACAGCTGCTTCGCAGCGGGACGGCTGTTTCCCTGAAAGTGCGCTTTAATATCGTGGGTGGGCCTCGTATGTTTCAACCTTTGGTGTTTTTACCCTAATCATTCGAAAGCGTCTAGGCGCGCATGTCACTTTGAGAGTCGAAAAACGCATCGATAAACCCACGCCGCCCATCCGGGTTGCGATTCTTGGTTCTACGGGGTCGATTGGAACGCAGACACTAGATATTGCCCGAATGCATCCTGAACGGATCGATATTGTGGCAATTACCGCGGGAGCAAACGTAGGACTTCTGGAGGAACAGGCTGCAGAGTTTTCTCCTGAATGTGTCTCGATTGGGGCGAAAGGGGGAGCGGCCAGCCTCTCAAATCATTTTTCTTGTCCGGTTTTTGACGGCTCAGACGGTCTGGTCCGGGCAGCGACGTGGCTCAATCTGGATGTAGTTGTGGTAGCTCTCGTCGGAGCCGTGGGCTTGAAGCCCACTATTGCAGCGGTCAAAACCGGGTCGCGCATCGCGCTGGCCAATAAAGAAACCCTTGTTGTAGCCGGTGATCTCATTCAGGAATTAGCCTCGCAACATGGCGCTGAAATTATTCCGGTGGATAGCGAGCATTCCGCTATCTATCAGTGTTTGTTAGGGGAGCGGGAGGAATTCGTATCTCGTCTCATCCTTACGGCTTCTGGCGGTCCTTTTCGGAAACGAAGTCTTGAAAGCTTTGGCTCCATAACCCGAGAGGAGGCCATGGCCCACCCAAATTGGGAAATGGGTTCTAAGATTACGATCGATTCTGCCACCATGATGAATAAAGGCTTGGAGGTCATCGAGGCGCGTTGGTTGTTCGACCTTCCACCTGAAAAAATCGATGTTGTGATCCACCCTCAGTCCATAGTGCACTCCATGGTCGAGTTTGTAGATGGGTCGTCAAAGGCGCAGTTGGGGCCTCCAGACATGAAAGTGCCTATACAATTTGCACTTTCTTATCCAGAAAGATGGAAGTCAGACCACGAGGTGCTCGATTGGTCTGAGACTCGCTCGCTTGATTTCGAGGCTCCAGACTTGAGGAAATACCCATCACTTGGACTGGCTTTTGAAGCGCTTCGTCAAGGAGGCGCTGTGCCTGCCATCTTGAATGCGGCCAACGAAATCGCTGTAGACCGTTTTTTGAAGGGAGATCTAGAATTTATTGCTATTACCCGGCTGGTGGAAGAGGTCCTATCCCAAGTCACTGATTCTTTCGAGGATTCGTTTGAAGATCGAGTCAGGGCTGACCAGGTAGCTCGGAAAATTGCTAAGGAACTCGGTGCGCCTACCAGCCATTAGAGGAGGCTGACGCAAATCCACAAACTCCAGTAATTGAAACACCCGAATTCGGGTAACCGATGGAAGCTATTCTGAATTTCTTGCCGTACGTAGGTTGGGTCCTGTTGGCCATTATGATCCTCGTGTTCATTCATGAATTGGGACATTTTCTATTTGCAAAGCTGTTCAAAATGCGAGTAGACAAGTTTTCTGTCGGTTTTCCTCCCAAAGTGGTAGGAGTCACAGTTGGTGAAACTGAGTATGTTTTGGGTCTCACGCCGCTTGGTGGATATGTTAAAATTGCCGGCATGGTCGATGAAAGCATGGATACCGAAGAACTCGCTGCTGAACCTCAGCCATGGGAGTACCGATCTAAGCCTGTGTGGCAGAGGATATTGGTGATAACGGGCGGCGTGCTCTTTAACTTGATTTTGGCGGCAGTGATTTTTAGTTCGTTGACGATCCTCTACGGAAAGTCGTACATCCCGGCTGTTGGAGCGTTGACGGTAACAACGGAGTCCGTGGCCTACGATATGGGCTTGAGGACGGGTGATCACATAACAGCCGTAAACGGTAAGCCTGTTGATGCACTCGAGGGTTTGGGTAGCATTCAAGAGTTATTGCTAGCCGATCCGTTGATCATTGACGTTGAACGGGGATCCAGCGTCCTTCGTTTTGAAGGTCCTTCGGATATTATGACCCAATTGAATACGGGTGGGGGATCCTTCGGAATACAGTTTGATCCAGCCGTGGTTGGAATAGTAGCTCCAGACTCTCCTGCAGAACGCGCAGGATTGGCGCCAGGGGACCGCATCACCGCATTGGGTGATTCAAGTGTGGTGTTCTTTTCGGATCTTCCTCCTGCACTTCAAGCCACAGACGGAGCAGATTTTGCACTGCGGTTTGTGCGTCCAGATACCGTTACCGCTCAGGCGTCCGCTGCGTTCGTCCGACTTCCAGATTCGCTACAAGCGGTAGGTAGTACTGCTTATGAAATCGTTATGGCCGGTGAAGAATCACTTGGACAGTATGCCATCGGCATCAATCAGATTCTGGAAATTAAGAAGTATGGCTTCTTTGCCTCCATCGGTCAAGGCGTTTCTGAGACCTTTCTTCAGACACGACTCGTTGCGTCTAGCTTGAAACGAATATTCGTCGGTCAAGACGATTTCAGGCAGAACATTGGGGGACCGGTCATGATCGCGAAGGTAACAAAAGAGGCGGCCGATTTGGGTGCTGCTTACTTCTGGAATATTGTAGCCATGCTTTCCATTACCTTAGCCATTATCAATATCCTACCGATACCTGCACTAGATGGAGGGCATCTGGTGTTTTTGATCTACGAGGGAATTGCGCGCCGTGAGCCGTCCTTGAAAATCCGCATGGCGCTACAACAGGTAGGTATGCTAGTACTTTTAGCCTTTATGGTATTTGTCATCTTCAATGATCTAATCAAGCTTTGAACCAACCATTGAGTCAGGAAATGGCCCAATTGGTTTCGAACGGGCCGTTACCAGAGCATATCGCCATTATCATGGATGGTAATGGA
>DKOG01000042.1 GCA_002469915.1 Bacteroidetes bacterium UBA7368 | reverse complement strand
CGAGAACGCCGGTAATCTTTGCCATCCTCCATGAACTGTCCGAACACATTGAATGCATTCCAGATCTTGTTGGCAAAATTTCGACCCATCTCAAATTTCGTGGGGTCCAGTTTGATATCCTGCCCCTGAGCACAAAGCACAGTAAGCGAAAATCTAACGGCATCAGCTCCATACTCCTCGATCATTTCCAACGGATCTATGCCATTACCGAGCGACTTAGACATCCAGCGACCCTGTTTGTCCTTAATCATCCCCGTAATGAAAATGTCCTTGTAGGGAATGTCTCCCATGAAGTACAACCCGGCCATAATCATTCGGGCAATCCAGAAAAACAGGATATCATATCCCGAGACGAGCACGGCGCCTGGATAAAACTTCTTCAGATCGTCCGTTTCTTTGGGCCATCCCAGCGTAGCAAAGGGCCAGAGCCAAGAAGAAAACCACGTATCCAATACGTCCTCATCTTGAACCATCCCGGCTTCTGGCTGCTCAACAGAAACAACAAAGTCCCTGGACTCGTCGATCTCGCCGTCTGCATCCGTGTAATACCAAACAGGAATTCGGTGACCCCACCACAACTGGCGCGAAATCGTCCAGTCCCGGATGTTTTCAAGCCATCTGTAATACTCGTTTTCCCATCTTTTCGGGTAGAAATTGATACGACCATCCCGCACGGCTTCCAGCGCAGGCTCAGCCAGTGGTTTCATCTTGACAAACCACTGTCGCGAAATGAGTGGCTCAATAATATCTTTCGACCGATGCGAAATGGGCACCGTGGCTTTATAGTCCTCAATTTTTACCAGCAAATCCTGGTCTTCAAGGTCCTGAACGATCTTTTTGCGGGCATCGAATCGATTCATCCCCTCGTACGCGCCGCTGTTTTCATTCAGCGTGGCATCGAGGTTCATAATATTGATGATTTCCAGATTGTGCTTGCGTCCAATCTCAAAGTCATTCTTGTCATGCGCAGGAGTAACCTTCAAGGCACCCGCTCCGAATTCGCTTTTGACGTAGTCGTCGGCGATAATCGGAATCTCACGGTCGGTCAAGGGTAGCTTGACCATCTGTCCAATCAGACCTGCATACCGTTCATCCTCTGGGTGCACTGCAATAGCCGAATCACCCAACATAGTCTCCGGACGAGTAGTAGCGATCTCGATGAATCCATCTCCGCTAACGAGAGGGTATCGGATATACCAAAGGGACCCTTTACGCTCTACGTTGTCCACTTCCTCATCTGAAAGAGCCGTGCGATCCGACGGACACCAATTGATGAGATACTCTCCTCGATACACAAGACCATCTTTATAGAGGCGAACAAACACATCCTGAACCGCTCGGGAAAACCCGTCGTCCATGGTGAAGCGTTCTTTTGACCAATCACAGGAGTCGCCCAAACGGCGTTTTTGCTCCAGAATGATTCCTCCGTATTCCTCCTTCCAATCCCAAACCTTTTCAATAAAGGCTTCCCGACCATAATCGTATCGGTTCTTGTGCTCAGTGGCCTTGATGGTTTTCTCAACCACATTCTGCGTGGCAATACCTGCATGATCCATACCTGGGACCCAGAGGGCTTCCATACCCTGCATACGTCGCAATCTTGTCAGGGCGTCCTGAACCGTGTCCTGCAAGGCATGTCCCATGTGGAGACGACCGGTCACGTTCGGAGGTGGCATGACGATTACATGCGGATCTTTATCCGAGTGAGCATCCGAGGAGAAGAGATCATTCTCTTCCCAGTACGCATACCATTTACTCTCAATTGAAGCCGGATCGTATTTACCGCGCTCACTCAATCTTTTGCCGTTGGCTTGGGGGGCCATGGAATTTGGGTTCGGGTTGATTTCAATCTGATTTGCGAAGATAAGGGCTTTCCATGTTTCCTTGACTGAAACTGCACGAATTTGGCGTTAGAATCATCGTCCTTCCTAAAGCAACTGGACTGTCTTTATACTAGATTAAGCCGGAAGACTTAGCACTTTAGAACTCTGTTGATTTGCCATACTCCGGAAAAAAATACGTCGCGATCGCTGGTAACATCGGTGCCGGGAAAAGCTCGCTCACACGCATTCTATCGAATTATTTCAAGTGGGAAGCCTATTTCGAGCGGGTAGACGACAACCCGTATCTCACTGATTTTTATGAAGATATGCATCGATGGTCATTTAATCTTCAGGTTTTTTTCCTATCCAGCCGATTCGAACATCAGCGTTCCATTGAGAACTCACCTCACTCTGTGGTTCAGGACAGATCGATTTATGAGGATGCCGAAATTTTCGCCCGCAATCTGCATGAAATGGGACTGATGTCTGCCAGGGACTTTGAAAATTACAATACCCTGTTCGACACGATGACGTCTTATTTGAAGCCGCCAGACTTGCTTGTATACCTAAAAGCGACGACTCCTACGCTGGTGAGTCATATTCAATCTCGTGGTCGCGAATTTGAATCCACGATTCGCATCGAGTATCTCGAACGATTGAACAAACACTACGAAGACTGGGTGTCCCGCTACGATTTGGGACCAAAAATGATCATCAATGTGGATGAACTGGATTTTGTCAATCACGATGAAGACAAAGCACAAATCGTTTCTCAGATTGAATCAAGATTATTTGGTCTCTTCCCTGAGTAGCATGAAATGGAACAAGCGGATACTGACCGGCTTGTTTGTCGTCCTTGCAGTTGGAAGTGCGCGGGCGCAAACTGCGCCCGCGGAAAATGCTCCACTGCTGGATCTTGACCTCAACCCGGCCTCTAACCTCAGTTGGGAAAGCGGAGTATTCGGGTATACGTTTGGGTCCCAAGGATGGCCTGATGGGGTTTCGCCCCTTGGGCGAAACCCGGCAAAAGTAGGCCTGCGGGCCGGTGCTCTGTCATTTGACGATTTATTTACGGGACGCCCCAGATTCGACTTACTCCCTACCACATGGCTTTCATCGCTTTCCTTAAATGAACAAGGCGACGTAACAGGACGGTTTGATTCTCTGAACACGCCAGTGCCCCTAACCGCGATTCGATATCAGTCTGCCGGAAATGGATCTCAAGCCGTACGCTCCCTTCATGTTCAGAATCGGAGCTTTCAGATTGACTCGACGACGACCCACTATTTGCAGACTGCGTTCGGGTACGCCGGCGAAGGAGGAAGAGGCGAGTACGATGGGATGCGATTGCGCAGAGCACGAGAGATTTCTGCCCGCATCCGATACATTACCCCCCGCTACTCATTTGAAGTATTCGAGGTAGCTAGCCGTAGGAGTGTGGGTGCACATACAGGAGTGATTCCCTTTAGTGGGGCCACCTACGAATCTATTTACCAACGCTTGGGTGCTCAGGTCGGTGATGAAGATGCTCGGCGACGTACCCTGCGCAATGACTTAACCGTGAAGGCCTCATCGACATGGAGCGATTGGCAGCTATCTACAGCCCCATTCTGGACCCTCCAAACGCTTGATTTCAAAGGAGAGACCACCTCATTAAAAGGAGTCTTGCAACGTATTGGACTGGATGTATCGGCCGGCAGAATGTTTTCGGGACAGCAAGCTACGTTCACCCTCCGATCGTGGAATGACGACGTCGTGCGTGGATCTGCCTTCGATGGTTCGCCGAACCAAGCCGCCAGTTTTACCACTGCCAAAGTTCATTTATCGGGCTCACGCCCTCTTTTTTCCTACTCGTTGAGCGCCGGACCTGAATCAGGGCGAGGGAATTCTACCTTTGGATTAAGCGCCTCTGCATCCGTTGATCAAGCGCCTTTTTCTGCTGGAATATCCTTTTCCCGCAGTCCCAGGTTTTACACCATGCACGAAGCGATCGGGTTTGGATCGGTCATGTTGCGATCTGCATTCGATGTTAATCCTATCTTCCAGGATGCCTCGCTTCGAGCCGGCGTCCGATTCGATCTGTTTTCTATTGAAGCAACCGGATTTGTACAATCCAATAGCGACCTGCTGATTAATCGCCTAGGTACCGATGCAACACTGGCCGCCGTGGAGTACTTGCCGGGGTCCAGCAGATCAACCGGAGTATCTTTGAATATCGGTTTTCGAGATCTCTCAAAGCGCGGTCTTTGGGCTCGAATTAATGCGGTGTCTAGATCTGTTCGTACAGACGATACCTCGAATGCGGCCCGCGCTTGGTCCGCGAGTATGCCTGATTTCTGGGCTTCGGCCTTCTTTGGTATTCGTGCGCTGTTGTTTTCTGAGGATCTGGACCTAAACGCCTACATTCGAGCCAGATACTGGGGAGAGATGGGAGGCTTGAGGCTTCATACCCCGACCGGATTGCTGGCCCTGCCGGCTAATCTGGATTCTCAAGTTCCTGCCGATTGGTTGGTGGATTTTGTGGTTGAAGCCGGTGTGAGAGAGGCCACGATTTTCGTTGCCTATGAAAACGCCACGTCCGGTACGACCATGCAGATTGGAAACTTGATCGTTCCCGATTACCCCCTGCCCAGACAGCGAACCCGATTTGGCGTTTACTGGCCTATCGCGAACTAGCGTATCACGACCAATGGGACAGATTTCTGCAGCCCTCTTTGTCCACTCACTGTAACCCGAGCGATGTACGCCCCAGCGGCAAGTCGACTCGTGTCCAAGCGAACCCGCCTGCCTCGACCAGCCGTCAGAACAGATTTAATCGATCCGGATTGCCTTCTGCCCAGTAGATCGAAGAGTTGGATCATAACGTTCGCGTGTTCCGGTAGTGCTAATTCAAGGAACACGTGATTCGTCGCGGGATTTGGAAAGGCTGACGATACAGATAGGGAAACGGGTAGCTCTTCCGGTATTTCCTGTGCTGTCGCAGTCAAAGAATGCACCACCGTACCCGTGGAATCGACAAAAATGAGTTCGCTATCTCTGATCCACCCTAAAATTCCAGCTTGTGTCGATTTTACGAGGGCCATCAGATTAACTCGGTGTGTTTGGTCATAGCCAAGAGCAGTATTGAAGACCCGAAATAATGACAATCCTGTTTCCATTTCCACGAAAGGACTCATTTCACCCGGCTGCAGATCCTGTGCAAAGGGTTGGTAACTCGGGCGCTGTCCCTGATCCGTTTTTTGACTAATACGTACCGGAATCGCTGACAAGTCATTGTAAAACCGAATCTGATGACCCGTTGAGTCGAGGAAGTCAGACGTGGTAAAGCACTTCAACCTCAACGTATTACCGGCTGTGGAACTCAGGATTACGGTCGTATTAGCGTGTTCCAAAACGTTCAGGTACTGACTGTACACTACCGCAGTTGAACTGGTACTTGAACTATCTGCAATTCCAATTTTCCGAAAACCCGATAGCGTATTGGTGAAAGCCGTAACCGAGCCTGCATACACATCGTCACCCACCAATTGATCATCGAGATACACATCCATAGGTAGGCCCTCCAAGCTATTCACTATTTGCATTCCAGCCTTTTCTTGAGAAACCACATGGATGGTGGCAGTTGCCTCAGGTGTGATGTATGATCCAATTTGCCCTTGAAACGTGAAGGTATCTTGTCCTGTAAAATGGGTATCGGACGTGTACCAGATTTGATTTCCTACAATGGTTATCTCACCATGCCTGGGTTTGGTTTTAACCTGAATTAAAGCCCCACTATTGGGCAGTCCATTCAATCCCAACGGAATCAGCGTCGCCTCGTTTTTCAGCACAGAAATAGTCAGCGCCTCTGGGGTGAAATTCATTTGTGCCTGCTCAGAAATGGCCGTGACGTTCATGGATGACACTGAACCAGTCCTATCATTGCTGTAAACGGTTATCTCACCTACGGCTACAGGATCCGTAACAAGGGCCCAGTCCACCGAAAACTCGAGCGAAAGACTAGAATCTGCTGGAATTACCGTATTACGAATCCCGACACTTAACCAATTAGGAGCATCAATGGACGTCACGATCAGATCTGCATCTCCTCGATTTGAAATCACGAGCAACGGCAGTCTTGAGGCATATAGACTTTGAGCACCAATGATATCGTCCGCTGCTAAACCAACCCTAGGGCCTACATAATTACCATACATAATGGCATTCGGGTTTTCGGAATGTAACAACCCTATTGAATGACCGATTTCATGCATCGCCACAGCAAATACTTGAATAGAATCATTGCCGACGCCGAGATTACCAGTAGTGGACCAAAGTTCTTTTTCATCGAACATAATGTCGCCTGCCAACGGCTCCATGGCCGTTGGTAGGTAAGCCTGTGCGAGCGTACCGCCCCTTCGCCCATCAATGTTTATCCAGTTGATATCGATACTACGTTTTCGGTAGGGATCAACAACTTCTTGAAAGTCAAAATCCACGTAGTCAGACCATTCCCGTAGAGCCCGCCGAAACTCATCGAATTCTTCGGAGCCCGACATGTCTTCTGTGCCCCCTCCAAACCGATAGGTTAAACGAGCACTTCCCTGACCTGGACCATCCCAGCCTACTCCAGAAGCTGCAAAAGAGGCGACAGCGCCAAACTCCGTCATGGCACCCGAACAAAAGAGAGCGATATCGTCTCCTCGAGAGCGAGCAGGGATGATGTCTATGCGGGCCAACTCATCGAACCTCAGTAGAGCCTGAAACATCTCTCGGCTTCCCCTAACCATTCCATGATTTGCAGGTAATCCTCTCCCGGATTCCCAGTGTCCTCCCCACCGATGAACCTCACGGCGAAGGATTGACACATCCTTATCCCGGAATGCTTCGATCATAAATATTTCTTTTTGTTCAGGATCGAGAGCTCCTCTACCACGGAATCGAAGCGCGGCTGGTCCACTCATCCGATCTGCTTCCTCCAGTCTCCCAAACCATCTGACATTCGAAAATTGGTTCAGATTGAGCCCCTTAGGAATCCATACAACGAGGGCTTTGTCCGGTACAAATCGGACAAACTCAACCCCTTGCCCCTCTAGAGTGCGTTTTTGATGATCGGAAGGCAGCACGTCAAATTGAATGAGACGGAAACCACCCGTTGGAGCTTCCCCGGAAGGCACCATTCGCTCTGGTCGAAACACCCTGCTCTTCAAGCGTATCCAATCCTCAGATTGAGTAGCCGGATCAGTTCGCTTTCCAGCACTAGAAGTAGGCTGAAAAAGGGTTACTCCCGACGAGTGTAAATCCATCTCAGCCTCTCCCAATACTCTAAATTGAGTCGACTTGATACTACTTTTACCTTTTTCTTGATATCGGATACCAAGTCCAATTTCTCCCGGCGTGATCTGGCTGATTCCCACATCTTTCCTGGCCGAATAGGGCACGAATGTGAACTCTACCTTTTTGCTTTCTCCCAGCCCCAGATCCTCCGTCAGTCGTTCCACCGAACCCAAAAAGACGAACTCGGACGGCGAACCGGGCAGCGTGAGAACGACTTCCATGGTCCAGCCCTTCCCACAAACCAAACCGCCCACATTCACCAGATCAACTGATACAAAGAGGGACTCCTCTCGGACAACCGTGTCATTTTGCAAAACGAGATCCTGTGCCACGATATGGCAAAGGGAAATGGCAGATCTAGTCTGGTTTTCGAACCAATAGGATACTCCTGACTGTCCACTTACATGCTTTGATGACTTTGAGAATACGACGAGGTCCGAATCGCCGTCAGCATCTACATCACTAAGCGTGGATGCTTCTCCACCAAAAGGGATGGTCTGACTGGAATTGAATGCTAACAGACCATTTAGATACTCATAAAAACGTATTTCTATGGCAGACCCTGCCACAACATCTAAGTCTCCATCCAAATCTAAGTCCGCAGAATGAGCCCAGAGAACATCTTGAAAGTACCCGTCAACAACGGTTTCTGTCCCAAATCCTGATGACGATCTATCGTTCATCAAGATGGCAACGACATGGTCGTTTGCAGTTACCAGGTCTCCCATCCCATCTGCATTCATATCAGCAAGTGTGAATCTACTAGCGTAGTGCTGAATTTCAGCCGTGGGGCTAAATGGAGAAAAACCGGAAGCTGGAGGGGCGACCTCCGACGTTCCGATTCGGTTTTTATACCACCCAAGGCCTTTGTCTCCTTCAAAAGAGGCAATGATATCGGGCTTGGAGTCGCCGTTCACATCTGAGACATCCAGATATACAGCTGCTCCAAAATGTGTGATAGAATCAATCTTTTTTTTCGAGTGAAAGCCCTGCTTCCCATCTACATCCTGGTACCATGAGATCTGGAAAGAGCCTCTGTATCGTTCTTGAATAGATCCAAAAACAACATCGTTATCCCCATCGCTATCCAAGTCGGCAACATGCAGACTGGTTATTTGCTGATCATTAGCCGATGATATGTTAATCCTGGGGCCGAAAGTCCCCTTCCCATCTAGGTTATCATGCCAGAAAAGAACGTAGTGGTTGTTTCTCCACGATTCGGAAGCGACGATATCCAGATCCCCGTCCTGATCCAAATCGACGAGTTGGACATCAGAGACAGCAATATTTCTAAACTCTATGGATCGTTCGACATAGTAGCCTGAGGCATGCTGATTTTCATACCAGATCAATCCCCGATTCGTTTTTCTATCAGCGTTTCTGGAGCCCACGACAAGGTCCATGTCACCATCCCCATCTAGATCTCCAGATGCCACAACCTCAGACTGGTCGGGTTCGAGAGATATAGGGTGCTGCACTCCAAAAAGAGACTGAGCGCTCGCGTCTGGGCCCCTAAAGCAGAAGCACAAGGTGATCCAAAATAGTCTAGCGTAATCAAGCTTTTTTCGACATGTAACCATGATGGTAAATCGTTGACGTGAAAAGTCAGATTTATCAGTGGATACCTATGTCGTGTCAGGTGAAGGAAGAATACTTACCATCCCCTTTGTTAAACCTTCTTTTTGAGGTCACTGCACCTGAAGCTGGGTTCAACGGTGCACCGTCTCGCACGAACGGTTTTGAGCATTACCTTTTACAGCGAGCAGAAATGCCCTCTTCGATAACCTTTTTCGATTTCGTCGTATAACGCCGCTCAATGACGACACACACTGGACATAGCAATCCGTCTCCATCCGCGTACGAAAGGCAGGTAATCAGCGAGATCCGAGCATGGAGAAATCCTAAGCGGTCCTGGTTATCGGATGCTCAAGAGACAGCATCAAAAGCCTGGAATGTTGTTACCGATCAGGTCTATAAAATCCCTGGTGTGGATTGGACCATGGAAAATGTGGTTACGGGCTTGCTTGAATTGACCAATGAAATCACGCAGGACTCAGTCTGGACGGATGCCGTTTTGAAAGAGTACCGTGAGAATGGACACGAATTGAGCAACCTTGCAGAAATTCATCGTCTGGATCTAGAGGAGGTCGATGCGACGCTGCAAGGACTCGATTCTAAGTATGTAGGACTAGCTACCGTTGAAGGTGCGGCGACGGGCGCAGCCGGAGCCGCAGGGATCGTTCCCGATTTGGTGGCTTTAGTTTCCATCAATCTACGAGCCGCCGGTGAGTATGCGACCTATTGTGGTTTTGATGTTATGTCTGGTGACGAGCGCCTTTTTGCACTCGAATTACTGGATAAAGTGGCTCAGCCATCCAACAAACGAAAAGAGGTTACGCTCTCCCCTGCTATGCGTACAGCCTCTCGCGTTGCGCGCAAGCAAAGTATGGAGGTGATGGAGCAGGTAGGGGTTGGAAGCGCGGTTGAGGCCGTAGCAAGACGCCTAGGAATTCATCTGACAGAAAAGAAGCTCGCTCAAATGGTCCCTGTAACAGGAGCATTTATAGGAGGAAGTCTGAATTACCTCTACACCACTAAAGTCTGTCAGACCGCGCACTTCTTGTACCGTGAGCGCTTTCTTGAAGTCAAATATGGTTCGGGAATCATCATTTGAACTTTAGCGGTGGGTTCGACGAAGATGTTTTTACAAATCGGCAGACAAAAAAGCCCTCCATTCTCTTAGAAGGCATTAGCCGGCATGCACCTCTAATACGGTCATCAAGAGCTTTGCGCCTCCATTCAGCAATAGTGCCTATTCGCTCATCAGCTTGAAATGCGATCGGCTCGATATCTACAACCTCTCCGAAGGTATCCAGCACATGTTGAACAGCCATTTCATTTTCCTCTGGGGACAGAGAACAGGTGGAGTAGACGAGCTTTCCTCCGGGCTTCAACGAGTGAATAGCAGAAAACAATAGGCGGCGCTGCTTGCGTACCATTTCCTTGATTTTTGAAGGAGACCAGTAGCGAAACGACTCATCGTTATTCAGCCTGAAACGCCCTTCACTTGAGCAGGGAGCATCCAGTAAGACGCGATCAAAATGCTCAGGGCGGTATCTCCAAACCTTCGTTCCGTCTTGGAGAAAGACCCGAACATGCTCGGCGCCGTTTCTCGCTAGGTTGTCCTGCAGTTTGAACATTCGCTTCCGAACAATTTCTACGGCTGCCACTTCAGCTGTCACATCCGTGAGACTGGCAATTTGCAGGGTCTTACTTCCCGGGGCGGCGGCCAAATCAAGCACTGTATGTTCGGGTTCAATATCAAGTAGCCGGACGGGGAGCTGACTAGCCATTCCTTGAACATAGATATGACCATTGGCAAAAAGTTCAGACCCCAAAAGCCGATCCCGTTCTTCCGGCTCAACCCATCCTGCATCCTCAAACTCCGAAGATTGAGAATAAACGATCTCCAAGCGTTTCAAATCACGAAATACAGATGCTATATCTGATTTCAGCGTATTGATTCGAAACCAAGTCTGACGTGGAATTCGGAAGCCCGATAAGATGCGACCTAATACCTCTTCACCAAAAACGGCGTTATAACGATCTAAAAAGGCCTCCGGGAACGACTGGGGTACGTCTGACTTCATAAATGATGGAGATTGTTTATACCTACCTTGTATCTGCCGGTGAAAATATGAAAATACCTATTTAAGGGATTGTGTAAAGGGTGCGATATATGTACCATGACGTGCTGCCGAAAACAGAGCGTCTGAAGTCACTTTGATGTGGAGACACGTCCAACTACTGAAGCAAATATTCCGAAATGAGTACTCACAACCACGGCGAAGATATTATCAGGTGTTCCTTTTGCGGTCGTACCGCGCATGAAGTCTCCTCTATGGTGGCTGGCCCTGATGTCTATATCTGTGATCGATGCATTAACGACGCTTCAGGAATTGTCAGTACGGACGCTCCGTTGTCCGCAGCTAAGCCAAGCAATCCTATTTCCCGCCACTCGGGAAAAACGGCTCGACTTTCCCCGCATGAAATTAAAAGTGCACTGGATGAATATGTAGTCGGACAGGACCAAGCCAAAAAGGCGCTTTCCGTCGCCGTGTACAACCATTACAAGCGTATCGATTCGGCTGAATACTACAGCGAATACGAAGACGTTGAACTGGAAAAATCCAACATCATGCTTATCGGACCTACCGGGACCGGTAAAACGTTGCTAGCCAGAACGCTCGCTCGTGTACTAGATGTACCTTTTTCTATTTCCGATGCTACTGCCCTAACTGAAGCTGGATATGTCGGAGAAGACGTTGAAAGTATCCTAGCTCACCTCCTGCAAGCCGCAGACTTTAACGTTGAACGTGCCGAACGAGGCATTATCTACATTGATGAAGTCGATAAAGTGGCCCGTAAAGCAGACAACGCATCGATTACCAGAGATGTCTCTGGAGAAGGAGTCCAGCAGGCACTTTTGAAAATTTTAGAGGGTACTGTAGCCGGCGTTCCCCCGAAAGGAGGACGTAAGCATCCAGAACAGAGCCTCATTAACATTGACACCTCAAATATCCTCTTTATTGTAGGAGGTGCATTTGACGGCCTAAACGAAGTCATAGCCAACCGTATTTCTTCAAGCTCTATTGGATTCAGTGCCGATCCCGTTCACAAACTGGATAAGTTTGATCCACAAATCTTCCGCCATGTCGAACCCGACGACCTACTTCGCTTCGGCTTGATTCCTGAATTGATTGGTCGCTTGCCCGTGATTTCGGCATTAGACAACCTCACCGAGGAAGCGATGCGGAGTATTCTCCAGGAGCCCAAAAACGCCCTTTTGAAGCAGTATCAAAAACTATTCTCAATGGACGGTATGGAGCTCATCTTTGATGATGGCGCCATCGAAGCGGTAGTTTCTAAGGCAAAAGCACTAGGCACAGGTGCTCGAGGGCTTCGTGCCGTGCTCGAGAAGACAATGCTTGAAATCATGTTTGACATTCATTCCAAGTCAAATATCTCCCGCTGTATTATTACTCGGGAAACCGTAGAACACAAGGCCGAGCCTACGTTTGAAGCCAAGAAAGCAACGGCTTAAACCTTGCGTTGGCGCCTATAAAATGTACCGCCCAGTAGTGTACAGGGGACTAACAAGATGAGAAAGGTCGAGTTATACCAAACCGGTATAACATCCCATACACCCAACTGAACCGGAATTCCGGTTGCTAAAAGAGCAACAGCGAGTATCCAAACGTCCCGTTTCTGATGGATTTTTGAAATGCGTGCCGACGTGTACCCTGCTACAATAGATGCGAAAACACTGACTACTAGATATGCGAATAATGCTGTGTTTTCCGTAGTCAGTCCTTCCGCATCGTGTACATCAGACATGGCACTACGGACCACGGCGGACCCACCTAAAAAAATGACTGTCCAGACCGCATATCCGGAAATTATTGAAAGTATGTGCATGATCATGGCGCGAGGGGGTTAGCTGAAAAAGGGCCATACTACCGAGTAAATCATACCATTTCCGGACACGAAGATGCAAGTCCTCTTTTATTCGAGCCGGATGCTGTCTACTTTTCAGGTATGGAATGGAAAAACCGACTGAATCGCATTGTTGCGTTGCCCCGGTATTACGTCCGGGGGATGCTCCGAGAACTGTACACCAAGACCGTTTTTCTATGGGCGCAGGCGATTGCATTTAAAGTATTGATTACGACCGTTCCCCTCATCCTCATTGGAACGGGACTGGCCGGTAGCATACTAAAGCAAGAACGGCCATTTTCGACCATTGAAGCGCTTATCCGCGACTTTCTGCCGGCTTATCAATCTGATCAAATTGTATCTTTCCTTAGTCAGCTACAGTCCGCGAGCGGTACGTTGACTCTTATTGGAGTTATAGGACTTACGCTTTCAGCCGTCACTTTATTTACCACGCTCCGAACCGTTTTAGCCAACGTCTTTCAAGAAGAATGGCACGAGCATCGTGGCGTCCTAATGGGGTACATGTTCGATTTTCGCATGGCTCTTCAGGTTGGATTGCTGTTTATCGCCTCTACCCTTATTACGATTGCAAGGGAAACGCTTAACGAAAACTCAGTGGGCCGCTTGAGGGATTTGGGCTTGGATTATCCCTGGTTGCAAGAAGGATTTCAAAGTGCATTGGATACGTTTGGTGTAGTCCTGCCACTGATTTTGAGCACAGCCATGTTTTTCCAATTGATTTTCTTCACCCCGAAGCCAAGACCACCCTGGAAAAGTGCTCTGATTGGGGCTACGTTTACCGCCGTGCTTTGGGAGTCCGCAAAAATTGGATTTACAGACTACGCTACTCGCTTTGGAAGCTTTGAGCAATCCGGACTCGCCGCCTTA
>DKOG01000286.1 GCA_002469915.1 Bacteroidetes bacterium UBA7368 | reverse complement strand
CCCTCGTTTGGAGATCTCGAGGTAAGGGCTCGAAAGCCGAACGATATACGATCAGCGTCTGAAGGGCCACCTTCTAGAATCATACGCTCAGCAAGAATACGAGACGCTTCCACAAACTGAGGGTCGTTCATGAGCACAAGTGCCTGCAGAGGCGTGGACGTACTTTGGCGCTTAATCGAGCACAGATTGCGCTCCGACGTATCAAAGTTCATCATAGCTGGGGGTGGCGTCGTACGCTTCCAGACGGTGTACATGCTTCGACGGTACAAGCTCTCACCGTGATCTTGTACGTATTCCGTCCCATTTCGAGTGGCTTGTTCTTTCCACAATCCGGCAGGCTGATAAGGTTTTACTGGAGGACCTCCTATCTGATGCACGAGCAGTCCGCTAGTAGCTAACGCATTGTCTCGCATCATTTCTGCAGTCAGGCGCCGATCAGGTCCGCGGGCGTAGAGCTCGTTGTTTGGATCAGCTTCCAATTCGTAGGTAGGCACGATTGAACTTTGCCGATAGGTCGCAGACAAGACTAGTCTTCTTAGCATAGCCTTGGTATTCCAACCTGAATCACGGTACTGTAGCGCGAGATAGTCGAGTAGCTCAGGATGGGTAGGAAGCGCACCCTGAGATCCGAAATTATCGGGTGTGGATACGATACCTGTCCCAAAAATAGTCTGCCAGAGTCGATTCACGGCAACGCGGGCCGTCAAGGGGTGATCTTCTTCAAATAACCAGGTAGCCAGACCTAATCGGTTCTTCGGTAGGTCATCGGAAAAAGGAAGGACCGCTTTGGGCGTGCCAGGCTTAACCGGAGAAGTTGGTTGGTCATACTGGCCTCTGTTCAGTACGAAGGTCGACCGGGGTTCAGCTAAGTCACTCATGACCATCACCTCGTGGGCATGGGTCAAGATGGTGTTCTCTTCTTCACGGAGCGCACGGACTTGATACCTAATCTCCTCATAGTTGCTGGCTACCGTCTCGACGAAGTAATCAATGAGACCTTCTTTTCCTGCTTTTCGCCCAGAGAGAAGATTGACTTCAGGTAAGGTAAGCGCCCGGGCGAACACCTTGAATTCATCCACCGTCACGCCTTCGAGCATCCGCTGATTCGTATCTGACAAGCCAATCCGCAAATCGCCCGGACCCGCCCAATTCGTTGAATCGCCCGTCGTTGGGTCAATCGTTACGGTGGTACTCTGACGGAGGTTATCCGAAAGAACTCGGATTGGCATTGGAGTGCCGTCTAAATAGAGTTCCAATCCACTCGCCCTGCTGGATCCATCGTAGGCCATTACAATGTGATGCCAGGAACCAGTAGAAACTGAGTCTTGGGTCTGAATGGTGAGTTCATTGTCGGGTCCCACATGGACCATACGGGCCGTGAGGGTATGATCATTGTTTAAAAAGGTGTGATAGCCTCGATCACCATCAAATAATCCACTCGTTTTTGCCAAGAGGGGACCATAGGTGGACTCGTCGTCTATTCGAAACCAGAGACTAAGACTGAATGGATCCGTGCGATCAAAATGATGCCGCTTGTTTCCCATATCGAGCCAACCGTCTCCTACTAAGGTCATCGCCTTACCATCTATGCCCTCAACTATTGGGGGGAGTCGATCTTTATTGCCCCAAAAGTATCCAGCACTATCTGGCTGAACTAGATCTTCGAGCGTAAGCAGGTCATTTTGTTCTACGAACGCTTCCATCGGATAGTGTGCTGTCATCCCTCTGGGCACAATGTCGCCATGCGATGGTAGCCAGCTCTGAAACGCGGTAGCATAGCGTTCATGACCTGTATCTAACAAAGGTTCTAGCTCTGTGAGGGCCGCCTTGATTTCTTCGAGCCGTTCGTCTTCTTCTGGAGAGGTCAGAATGACGGTTGGACTGGCTTCTCCGGCGTACGGAATGTTGCCAATCTCATTTACACTATTGAAAAACGAGAAGAGCTCATAGTACTCTTCTTGTGAGACGGGATCATAGCGGTGATCGTGGCAGCGTGCACATTCGGTCGTGATACCCATGAACGCTTTCCCGAACGTGTCAGTCCGGTCCGCGACGTAGTCCACCCGAAACTCTTCCAACACGATTCCTCCTTCCTGGCTCTGGAGATGATTTCTATTGAAACCGGTAGCCAAGATCTGATCGCGGGTTGGAGCAGGTAAAAGATCTCCGGCAAGCTGGACCGTTACGAACTCATCGTAAGGCATGTTTTCGTTGAATGCCTTGATTACCCAATCTCTCCAAGGCCACATGTTTCGCCAGCCGTCGTCTTGATAGCCGTGGCTATCCGCATACCTTGCAAGGTCTAGCCAATCTACGGTCATGTGTTCGCCATACGTCGCTGTGGCAAGCAATCGATCAGCCACTTTTTCGAATGTGCCGGACGATTCATCGGCGAGAAATAAATCTAGTTCGCTTATCGTCGGAGGAAGTCCGGTGAGGTCAAACGTGACGCGTCGAAGCCACTGCTCCTTTGAAGCCGCTTCGTTGGGTGCGAATCCGGAGCGTTCTATCTGAGCTAAAATGAATCGATCTAAGTCATCATTGGGCCAAGACGAGTCTGTGCTTGGAACGGCTGGTTGAGACGGTGGCGTAAGGGCCCAATGTGGTTCGAAATCACCACCTTGTTCAATCCATCTAATCAAAATGGCCTTTTCTTCGATGGTCAAAGAGAGGTTCGATTCAGGTGGAGGCATCTTAAACTCGGGATCATCGGAAAGAATGCGATGATACAGTTCTGATCCGCCCAAATTACCCCCTTTTACGGCGCGTGATCTTCTACTTTCGCTAAGCGCCGCATCCAGGCCTTCCGGAGTGTCGAAATGGAGATCGGTTACGCGACCTTCGGCGTCTGGCCCGTGGCACGCATAACATCTATCTGACAGGATGGGGCGAACGTCAAAGGCAAAGCTGACCGTTTCTGGAATGTGTGCTTCTGCTTCCAGAATGGAGTCCGGCTTGTCCACGGAGCAACCCGTGGCAAGAAGGAGCACAGCTAAAAATATATATCGGTTCATTTTCAAGACGAGGTCGATCACCGTTTCTAGTATACTACATGCACACCACTGCTCGCCACCTCATTTTAAAACCGGATTTTACATGTCCTTTTTGAACCCTGACAGGAATCTCTCGTATGTAGTGTTTCATCTGGAATACGCAAGCCCTAGAAGTTTATGAGCGACGAACGCACCTATTCTGAGAAAGAAATCTCAGCCATATTTAAAGCAGCAGCAGAGAAGCAGGAAAGAATTCAGGGTCAGCGCTCCAAAAGCGATGGTTTGACACTGGGTGAATTGCAGCATATCGGTCTTGAATCTGGGATTACTTCTGAATTAGTTGCAGAAGCGGCGGCTACATTGGATTTAACACAAGAAAATGAGACGCCTTCCACCTTGCTCGGTTTGCCAATTAGTGTAGGCAAAACGGTTCACATTGGTGGGACACTAACGGAAGATCAATGGCTCAGCCTTGTGGCGCAGATGCGCATCATTTTCAGCGCTCACGGCAAGCTAGAACACGTTAGCTCTTTACGGTCTTGGAGGAATGGAAATCTGCAAATTTCTTTGGAATCAGGTCCCAATGGGGATGTTCTTCGCATGCGTTCCCTCAAAGGGGATGCTAAAATGCGGCTTGTGGGCACGTTGGCTGGGCTGTTAATGGCGATCGTTATTTTCGGCGAAGCAACAGTTGGAAGTGGGGTTTCAATGCTCTCGATGAGAGCCTTAATGATAACGTTGATGGGTTTGGTAGGTCTGGGCGTTTTCGCAATGCCAGTATTCAGATTACCCAAATGGGCTGGACTTCGTAGCGGTCAAATGGATATGATTGCGGACCGTGCCAAACAAATGGCCAGTAGCCGAAAGAGCACTAAACAAGTTCAAGTGGAACAGACTGCTAGTACTCTTCTCGATGTAGAAAAAGAAGATCAGGTGGAAGTAGAAGACTCGATAGAAGAAGAAATATCTATTCGAGGCAAAGTGAGAAGCTGAATTCTGCTTTCAATGACCACGCCCGGCTACCAAAGCTGTTGATTACACCGCTCATATTGTGGATAACTGTTGCTTTAAGTCCGGCAAAATGCCTTTAATACTGAGGTTACTCACCGTATTATCACAGGCTCGGTTCATGGGCTTCATTCGGGTCGAGTAAAGAGGCAAGTTTCCCATTGGCCTCCACGTTTTCTGCCACTACCCCAAGGTCAGATAGTATTTCAATTTTGCCAACAGGATTTCCTCGTTTGCTTGTGCTGTCAGCATTTCTGGCTCTCGCAGGACCCCATACCCTTACGGGACAAGCCCTTTATGAAGAGGCTGTGGTTGACGTGGGCAATGTGGGGGTGACGATTACGAACGCAGGGTTCTATGGTAAGGCCAATGTGCGAAGTAATCCAACGGGTCCTCCTTCGTTCGAATACCCTCTCAATTCTGGTATTGAGCATCTTTTCGAATCAGGTCTCTGGGTTGGGGCTATTCGCTCAGACGGTATTGTAACTGTTCGAACAGCTGCAGTTACCGCCTCTGGTGGATATTCTCCGGGATCCAACGGATACGAGGTGGCTCAGTCGAGTTCTATTTTTAGGCGGTCCTCACTTCCGACTTCTGACGCTTTCACACGGCAGGCGGTCAGCCATCTGGATTTAGTTTCTGCCTTCGAGGACACTTCCGCCGTACTTCCCGGAACGGCTTTGCCCATGCCTGATCCCGGAGGAAGGCTTGGAATGAAGGTTGAGGTTCAGTCTCATGCATGGAATTTTCCATTTACGGAGTCGTTCGTAATCCTCAATTTTGACATCATAAATATTTCCGAAAGTGCCTGGGATAGCGTCTATGTAGGCATGTTTCACGACTTGGTCGTTCGCAATATTAATACGACGTCGGATACCGGTGGAAATTTCTTCAACAAAGGCGGTTTGGGCTACATCGACAGCCTCACGACCTCCTACGCGTTTAATGCCGGTGGGGCAGAGGAAACGATTAATACCTACGGGTCGATAGCTATTCTAGGGGCAGAATGGACAGATCCGTCAACGGGTCGAGCTCGGTTTTTTCATCCGGCTGTTCGAGATGAGTATATAGCTGATGGATTAACGCCTCCAAGCGTCAATCCTAGATGGTGGCTCTTCTCAGGCGGAACGGACGACCAAAGCCGGCCAACGACCGACGAAGACCGCTATCGTCGGATGTCCACTCCTTTTCCTAATCCAGCCACTTTCGCTTCCGATGCAGAATACGGTGTGGCTCGAGAAGCTTGGGATGAGCGCTTACGGACAGACGGGCAACGCTCTGTTGGAAATTGGATTGGTATGACTCCAATTGGACCCTTTCCTTCCGTTGCAGCAGGAGACACGTTGAAGGTGACCTTTGCTTTGGTAGCTGCTGTTAAACCTGAAGAATTTCAAGGGCAACCGGGAAAAGCGATAGATGACGACGCATCCAGGTCCTTACTAGCCAATAACATTGGTTGGGCTAGACGTACCTATGCCGGAGAGGACAACAATTTTAATGGCCGATTGGATCTTGACGAAGATGTGAACGGCAACGGCGTTTTGGATCGTTATCTGATTCCGGAGCCGCCAGCCTCTCCCAAGGTTCACGTCGCTTTTGAGCGGGATGTGGATGGTGCCTCTGCGGTGGCCGTTTACTGGGATAAGGCAGCCGAGCGTTCCCAAGATCCAGTGACTGGGAAAAAAGATTTTGAAGGATATCGAGTTTACCGAAGTAATCCCGGTGATGATAGGGCGGGGAATATTTTGGATGTAGCAACACTCATTGCTCAGTATGATCAGACGGGAAACCGGACCGGATTCAACAACGGATTCTCGGGGATCGAGCTTGATCAGCCCCAATATTTCGAGTCAGATACCACTGCATACTGGTACCGCTTTGAAGCTCGCGATTTAAAAAGTGGCTGGCAGTATCTTTTTTCAGTGACTGCAATTGATGAAGGGGATCCTGATGCCGGGTTGACCTCTTTTGAGTCTTCGCGAGTTGCGAATGCGGTTCGGGTTTTCCCGGGTACGCCCTCTGCTGAGGACAGCGAAAATTTAGAGGTGGGTGTATATCCCAATCCGTACAGGGTGAACGCTGCATGGGATGGAGGCACTTCCCGCACCCGGAAACTGAATTTCTACAATTTGCCGAAGCGTTCTGAAATCAGGATCTATTCGTTGGCCGGTGAAATAGTGAAAACGCTTTACCATGATTCCGATTCTTATCAGGGCGATACGCGCTGGTATGATGACTTTAGTGCCGACAATCGCATTCTTTCAGGAGGGGAACACTCTTGGGACCTTCTTTCCGAAAATGGTTTAAGCTTGGCGGGAGGATTGTATCTCTTCACCGTCAAGAATACAGATTCCGGAAAGGTCCAACGAGGAAAGTTCGTCATCATTAAATAGTTCAAACCACCACCATTCCATAGAGGAAAACATGCTTAGACACGTTACAACCCTGTGTGCGTTCGCGCTACTGCTCGTCGGAACGGCTGCTGCGCAGACCGTCACGACAGTAGGCGAAATTAACGCCATTCCACAGAGCCAGATCGACCAATTAAATGCA
Organism: Bacteroidetes bacterium UBA7368; assembly: GCA_002469915.1. Classification (GTDB taxonomy): domain Bacteria; phylum Bacteroidota; class Rhodothermia; order Rhodothermales; family UBA10348; genus UBA10348. The sequence continues at coordinate 1,838 of DKOG01000286.1, read as the reverse complement.
TTGGGCGACGGAGTATCTTCCACAGATTTGAACAGCTGTGGAAGCCTCATATACAACAGCCTTTGCGGTGAATCCGTCAAGATTACGGCCGTAGTCATGTCTGATCCATTGAACTCTGGTCTTTCCAGTATCAACTCAGAAGGTCGTCCAAGCCGTATTCACCTTTTTGTGCGGGACGTAGTTTCTGACACGGCCGGCTCTGATGGTCAAGGAATCCAGATCGTAGACGGTGGTAACCTAGGTTACGATGGTCTTGTTATTGGCGACGTAGTCGAAATCACAGGAAATGTGAGTCCGTTTAATACTACGATGCAGATTTCTCCTACAGCTGCACCTGTTGTTACTGGAGCTCGTGACCCATTAACAGATGCTATTTTTGCGCCGGTTGCAGTCTCTACTTCAGACTTGAATGCGGACGCAGGAGCCGATGGCGCTATTCGTACAAACTGGGACAACCTCAGCAAACTGCGTGGAAACTATGTGCGCTTTGAAGGGGCAACCGCTCTGACTCGTACATCGGGTAGCCGAGTAGATTGGAATTGGACTTCTGACTCCGGCGCGACCTCTGTTGCGATGTACGATACCTCTACTCGGTATCGGAATGATCGCAGTGACTACCCAGCTAACTTTAATACCCGAACTGATGATTATGTCGCTCCAACACCTGGCGCCACGATCAATGTTCAAGGTTTTGTAACCTTCAACGGTGGCAACTCCTCTGATCCATTCCAGCTTGGCGCGCCCAACGGAATTGCTCTAGCCTTGAATCCGATGGAAGATGCAGATGTAGAAATTTCTGCTTCTCCACCTGCCGTCAATAACATTTCTCTCCCGTCTGGTATTCCTTCTTCTCAGAGTACGGTCACGGTCACAGCAGAAATCGACCCGGATCCAAGTCGTTCAATGACTGGTGCAGATCTCATTTTCACCACTACCTCTAATGCTACGGAAGCTACCGTTTCTGGTACGGGAACAGGTAACCTTTGGTCATTTGATATTACCTCAGGACTTGCTGATGGTGATTTTGTGACCTTCCGTATTGAAGCAACGGATAACACAAGCGCCACTACGGTTTCTCCAAACAGCTCATTCCGCGTACTCGATGGCGGCGTTACTACGATCGCGCATCTTCAGCAGACAGCCGATGGATTGGCTGGTAGTTCTCCTTTCTCTGGCTCTACGATCCCAGTTAATATCACGGCAACGGTAACCATCAGTGCTGAGTCAGGCATCCTTGCCTTCCAAGATGGCACCAACCCATGGTCAGGAATCGGAATGGCCAGCTTGGGCGGTTCAAACACCGCTGCAGGCCTGACTGATTTGCGTGCTGGAGATGTCGTCAACTTTACCGAGGTAAAGGTTGAAGAGAACTTTGGGTACACCCGCCTTGATGAAGACAACGTGGTATTCACCGTCGTTTCTACAGGTGGTGCCAATGTGGCGCCAGTAATGGTTTCCACAGATGTTCTTAAAGATTCTGCAATTGCTGAAGCTCACGAAAGCATGCTGCTCGAATTTGACGATGTAGTTGTTACGGCAACGAACGCCGATGCACCGAGTGGTCCATATGGTGAATTTGCTGTTTCTAGCGACGGTACGGATGCGAATGCATTGCGCGTAGATGATACATCTTCTCTCGTTTCCTACTCAGGAAACGATCCAGGAACGCTCTACAACGCAGGTGAAAGACTTGATTTCGTTCGAGGAGTGCTTGGGTATTCCTTTGGGAACTTCAAGCTGTACCCTGCTTCTTTTGAGGACATCGGTGGCGTAATCAATACGTCAACTGAAGAGAACGGCGTGCCAAGTGCATTTAGTTTACACCAAAACTATCCAAA
>DKOG01000147.1 GCA_002469915.1 Bacteroidetes bacterium UBA7368 | reverse complement strand
CACTATGTCTCACTTGGCAGAAGGCGTTGAAGTCCACCAACAGAACCCAGTGACCTCTCTTTTACGAGCTGAAGATCAGTGGTCTTTGGGTGGGGAAGGAAGTGATTTGGGCTCCTTTGATGTGGTTGTAGTAGCTGGAGCGGCTCGGCAAACGCTGTCCCTACTTGGAGAACGTGATCTATTTGCTCCGCAATTGGAAACGGTTGAATCTGCTCCTCAATGGACGGTTGGAATGATCTTTTCCGAGCGTCTTCCGCTTGAGGTCGACCTGCTGAAGGATCCAGAGGGCCCCATTGGTCTGGCTATTCGAGAGTCGTCCAAACCCGGACGTCCAGAAGGCGAATGTTGGGCACTTCATGCGTCGAGGTCGTGGGCGGCCGAGCACGTGGAGGAGCATCGCGATGACGCTGCTCGACTGCTTTCCGAGCTATTCCTTAACCGAATCGGGGCACCCGCAGTTAAACCGCTCGAGGTAATCGCTCACCGGTGGCGTTTAGGTCGGGTCGTTACCCCTCTTGATGCAACGTGTCTTTGGGATAGGGTTCGGCACCTTGGGCTGTGCGGAGACTATTTTGGACAGGCCACGATTGAGGGTGCCATGTTGAGTGGGATTGCTGTTGCTGGACGCATTTTAGGCGATGGAAGAGCATTCCTAGGTTCAGGGGATGGAGTGCAGTCGGGATTGTTTGATCAGGTGTAGATTGAGGCGAACTGCGAGAGCGAATTAAGCGGGTTTCGAAGGAGAAAAAGGTGCATAAAAGGTCTCAAGACCGTTTCAGGCAAGCATTAGTCAATGCCCTTTGATCCAACTTCCTTCCAACCAACTAATCCGCTAACTCCTAAGGAGGTTTTTTATGTTCAACCGCCTCGCAGCTCTTCTATTGCTGCTCAGTATTCCTTCTCTTGCCTTTGCTCAGTCCGGCTCGGTCTCTGGCAAAGTTACAGACCCGGACGGGGCCGTAGTGCCCGGTGCCAACGTGCTTATAGTTGGTACGACGTTGGGCTCTTCGACCGACGAAAACGGCGAATATATGATTGATGACGTTCCAGTCGGAGATCATATAGTCGAAGTTCGTTTTCTAGGGTTCTCTACCCAAACCCAATACACGACCGTAGTTCAGGGTCAATCCAGCTCGGTCAACTTTCAGTTGTCTGAGGACGAAATGCTTCTAGATGCCGTCGTAGTGACGGGGACCCGCTCTGAAGGACGGTCTGCGATGCAATCCGCGACGCCGATAGACAAAATTGATGTGGCTGCTCTTGAAAAACAGGGTAATGGCGACATGACGGAAACGTTGAAAAACATAGTTCCATCGTTTGCCGCTACTCCATTAACAGGAGATGGCTCTGCGTTTGTTCGTCCGACATCCCTGCGTGGTCTTCCACCGGATGATGTCTTGATCCTTATGAATTCGAAACGGCGACATAGAAGTTCATTAATTGCGCACTTCGGTGCAGCTATGAACGTAGGTGCTCATGCAGCCGATATTGGTATGATTCCGTCCATTGGCTTGAAAAGTGTTGAGGTACTTCGCGATGGCGCGGCGGCCCAGTACGGATCTGATGCCATTGCGGGCGTTATCAATTTCCTACTTAACGACTCCGACGAAGGGTTGACCGTACAGACCCAGTTGGGCCAATGGTATGAAGGAGAGACAGATTACAAGGTGGCCGCCAATGCTGGATTTCCATTGACTGAAAATGGATTTCTCAACGTGAGTGGTGAATACTCATTCAACTCCGAGTTATCTCGAGGTGTCCAGCATGCCGCTGCCGTCGGCGTACCGGGAGCAAAAAACCCGGCCATGAATTGGGGGCGTCCAGAAAGTAGTGGGTTCCGTTCCGTGTTTAATGCGGGAATTGACCTTAATGAAACTACAAAACTCTATGCCTTCGGTAACTTTGCAGACACGTATGGCGCGTATAGTTTCTTCTATCGCGCTCCTGGAAAGGCTGGTGCGTTAGAGCCCGTTCCTACCAATCCGAATGACCCATCTCAAGGGAATTTCTGCTGGTGTGACACGTTCCCTGCAGGCTTCACGCCAAACTTGAAAGGTCGTCAGCAAGACATCAGTTTTGTGGGTGGCGTCAAGGGTGAGCTCAGTAGTGGCGTTGCCTACGATGTTAGTGGGTCATACGGATCCAACAGAATGGAATATGAGCTAAACGGTTCATTGAACGCTTCTTGGGGCCCTGATTCTCAGACGGATTTCAGTCCTGGTGACCTGAAACAAGAGGATCTTAATTTCAATGCGGATTTCTCATATCCTGTTCAGGAAAACCTCAATTTAGCGGGGGGTCTCGAATACAGAAAAGAAACCTACTCCATGTTTGAGGGCGACGAGCAGTCATGGAAAGCCGGTCCTTGGGCACAGGTTGGTCAGTTGGTTGATCCAGCTACGGGTGACAATTACGGTGCGCCAGGTATTAACTCCAATGGATTTGCTGGTACCAATCCTGCCGTTGCAGGCGAGTTTTCTGGAAGTAATTACGCAGCTTACTTAGATGCTGAGTTCGACGTAAATGAAGATTTTCTTCTTGCTGCTGCATTGCGCTACGAAGATTTCTCAGAGTTCGGAACGACCACGAATGGGAAATTGGCAGCTAGGTACAACCTGAACAGTCGCTTCACCTTGCGCGGAGCCTATTCAACTGGGTTCAGAGCTCCAACACCAGGTCAGGCGAACGTAACGGTAATCACGACCTCATTCGATGGTGTCACGGGACAACAGGTTCAGGAAGGTACTGTGGCTCCAACGCATCCCTTAGCCGTCGGACTGGGTGGGAAAGCCCTCGTTCCAGAAGATGCCACAAACATTAGTTTCGGACTGGCGGCTCGCGCTTCTCAGTACCTCAGCTTGACGGTGGACGCTTACCAGATTGATGTAGATAGTCGGATTATTAAATCTAGAAGTCTTGCTGTTTCTGGTGACCCCAGTTTTTCTGAATTGGCATTTTATACCAACTCCCTTTCGACCTCAACGAGAGGTATTGATGTGGTTGCCGTCTGGAACGGAAGTTTGAATACGGATGTCAGCTTAGCGTTGAACTACAACGAAACTGAGGTGACGGGTCAGGAAGAAGTGGGCGGACAGCTACCTGTTTCCGAGTCGGTTATTTTCAATATCGAGAACAACCTTCCGAAAACACGTCTGAGTGCTTCAGTTGTGCATGATTTTGGAAAACTTTCTGCATCTGTCCGCGCGAACTACTATTCCGGGACTATCGACGAGCGGGGATCTCGGGAAGAGGTTGATCCTGCAGCGTTGATTGACCTTGAGTTGTCGTACAAAGTCAATGCAAACCTGACATTGGTTGGTGGAGCGAATAACATTCTAAACACCTATCCAACGAAGATTTATACTCGTCTATCTCAAGGAATGCCTTACCCGCGTCGTACTCCAATTGGATACCATGGTGGGATGACGTACCTGCGAGCTGTTTGGAATATGTAGGCCCTCAGGGTTTAAACAGGTTCTTGTTGAGAAAGGGGGGCGTGCTTGCACGCCCCCCTTCTTGCTTTGGATAGGTTAACAGCTTCAATTCTCTTCGCTTCTTACATTGCCTGCGGATTTCGGCACCTAAATAGGTGTAAAGAATCGTTCCGTAAAAACCTTTTCGTCGGCTTTCAGATGCTAGAATTATCATTCCTAGAATCGCTCGTAGTAGCCATAGACGGTGGCTTATTGGTCTTGTCATTGCTGGTCCAGATGATCATCTACCCAGCTTTTCGATATATCGAGAAAGATCAGTTCACGACCTATCACCTCGGATATACCAAGAAGATCACAAGGGCAGTGGCTCCATTGATGATTATGCAGCTTTTGCTGCATGGATTCTTTCTGGTTCAGTCTCCGGGCCCTATAGCCTACTTGGATGCCTCGTTCGTTTTGATGTGTTGGGGTGTGACGGGAGTTTGGGCCGTTCCAGCACATGCGAAACTCGGTTGGGACGGTATCTCTGAATCACTTATCTCGCGTATTTTATCAGCTAATCTAATTCGAACCATTTTGTGGGCTGCAGTCCTGCTGTTGACTCTGATCCGGTTTTAAGTTTGTCTGGAGAGACGTAAGCTACACCGTATCTTGCACACCGACTATTGATGTTCAAGCGCTTGGGTCTGGGCACCGTAAACTCATTTTGTTTTGAAATAAGTTATCGTTCTGGCTTTAATCCCGTTTTACCCCTGATAGATGGTGGCCTTAGACTATTGTTCAAGGTCTCATGTGTATCTATCGTTGAAGCGATATCAGAATCAGCCTCAAGGTGCACACGGCAAAAAATAAGGGGAGAAGAGCAGCGCTCTTCTCCCCTTGAAACGCTTGTCGCGTAAGCTATCCTATTTGGTGGAAGGGATTCCAGATCCACCGTAGGGTGCGAAGTTACCGTGGACGAGTAGCCAGTCACCAGAGGCTGAATCCAAATTCCAGACACTTGAAGCACGCGCCTTATAATCAACTAAGTCGCCCTCCGCTTTGTACTGTCCCGTATTAACGTGTGTCGCTACGGCCGTTGTGTAATCATCATTGAACCAAACGTCGATCTCGTCAACTTCTAGGGACAGCCATTCTGCCGTAGCACTGAGACTGTTTAGGACCTCATCGCTGGTTGCACTGTAGCAGGCTTCCATATTGGAGTCGCAATGAGTCGAAACCGGATTCAAAAGAGCGGCGCGGGCTTCCAACTGTGCTTCATCGTCAGAGTTTGACCAGAATAACTTTATCTGTTCAGAGATGGCTTCTGACAGATCATCATGATTCATAGCGCGCCAGATTGCTTCTGCACGAGTCGCGTAAATGGATGGATTACCACCAAGATCAACAGCAGTTCGGATAGCATCCCATGCTCCAGAGGTTTCTCCGACAGAATAGAGGATTTCAGAGCGCGAATCTGCTGGATTTGGGCCGGAATGTGCTTCTTCATAGAGATCTAGGTAGCGCATAGCAGTAATCATATCGACTGACTCAATTCCCCAACTAGCTTGTCCATAAGCATAGGCCAGCATATTGTAGGCTGCACCGGAGTGGTCAGGGTGGTTTGCGACAAATTGCTCCATGTTCTCGGCGACTGTGCCGCGGTTAGTATCCCAAGAAGACATCCAGGCAAAAAGCACAGCATCATTACCACCCTCTACTACAGCAGTAGCTGCAGGCGGCCATGGGTCGTCGCTTTGGAGTATGGAGAGCCATTGACGCTCGTCACTCGACAAATTCATTTCTGAGGCCTCAGCTAGCAAACGCTCTTGAGAATCACCTGATGCATTAGCGAGAACAATCTTTCCAAGGCCACACCCATTATCGATCAAAAGTGCAGCTCGGGCCATTCCTAAAGCTGTTGGCCTTTCAACGTTAATTAATGCCTCTAAGGCTTCACTAGCAATGGCTGCACCATCATCGGAACAAGATGTATTGTTAACCCAAGTCGATTGACCGGCAACTGTTAGGGTGGAAAAAAGGAATAAACAAAGGACTAAAAAGGGAGTTTTCACAAGTATCTAGAGGTAAGTGAGAAGGGAGGAGAAAAAAGAGGGTATCAACCCCTTTAATTCTTGCTCAAGATCAGAACGCAATCCTAAAGAGCCCTTTCACGAATCAAAGACTTATCTAAAGCTAACCTGAAATTATTTTTAGATATCCTTGTCTTTTACCTCAAATTTGTTCTCATCTTTAGATTTAGTTCGGGTTTTGTAAACGGCATCAAAGTCGAAGCTAAAATATTTCTTAAGACTATTTGATGACCTAGAACGGAGTCCTTTGGAATCGCTTTTTCTGAAGGCAAGCTGATTATCGAACGGTAGCGTACGACCGAAACTGCATGAACAGTAAACCGATATCGCTCAGTCGTCGATCTTGGGTAACCAGCTATTTTCTGATCGTAGTTGAGCCTTGGTCACGACATAATTGGACTCAGAGTACGTTATTCATACGGTATAGAACGCTGTGGTGGATCGACTGCATCCTCGAAACATTCCCAAAACAAAAAGGCCCCTCCACAAACGTGAAAGGGCCTTTAAATGTGGCGAGAGAGAGACTTGAACTCTCGACCTCCGGGTTATGAATCCG
>DKOG01000208.1 GCA_002469915.1 Bacteroidetes bacterium UBA7368 | reverse complement strand
GAGCCAAAGATTGGTGGCCATCAGATGATCATCCATCGGACAAAGCAGACTCCGTCCGTATTACCGTAACGGTACCCAAACCGTTCACCGTGGGATCCAACGGTGTCCTCATATCAGAGTCCGATCTGCCGAATGGAAGTACCAAGTTTGACTGGCTGCATAGATATCCGATTTCAACCTATCTCGTTTTTCTGGCCATTGCTGATTACGACAGGACGACAGAGCAGTATGATCGCCCAGGCGATCTAGCAAATAGATACGGTCCTGCTACTTTTCCGATCGTTCACTTTTCGTTTGCCGGCAGCAACGCCTACCAAGGAATAAGTAGTACCAGTGGGTGGAGGCTGGCCAAAGAAATGATGCCTGTCTATGAGGATTGGTTTGGTCCCTATCCGTTTGAGGAGGAGAAATACGGGCACGCTCATTTTCCGATCAGAGGAGGGATGGAGCATCAAACCATGTCATCGATGGGAAATATTGGTGCGGAGTTAATTGCACATGAGCTGACTCATCAGTGGTTTGGGGATAAGCTAACCACCAAATCCTGGCCGCATTTATGGCTTAATGAAGGCTTTGCGACGTTTGGAGAGTTTGTTGTTTTTGATTCTGACCCCAAATACCGCGCGCTTGGCAACCTTTTAAAAGACCTGTATTACGAACGATCTAAATATGCCACAGGGACGCTGGTTTTGAGTGACACGTCCAACGTAAATAGCATGTTCAACTTTGCGAACGTGTATGCAAAAGGGTGGATGGTCCTTCGCATGATTAACGGGATGGTTGGAGATGCAGTGATGAAGGACATTATGCGAACCTACGCCACCTTACCCAAGCATGCCTATGGGATCGTGGAGTCGGCTGATTTCCAAGCTGTGGTGGAGCAAGTTACTGGCCGGTCCTTTGATACATTTTTCGATCAATGGGTGTATTCCGGAACGGGCTATCCGGTTTATCAAGCAGAGGTTATGGACGTTGGCATCAACGGGAATTATCGTGCTAGAATCACGCTTCGCCAAGTGCAAGAAATTGACGATTCGGCCGTGCACATATTTGAAATGCCCGTGTGGCTTGAGCTAAAAACAGCAGATAAGACCCTTTTGCTCAATGTGGAAAACGATTTGAGAGAGCAGGTCTATGAGATTGATGTTGACTCGGCCCCCATTTCAGTCAGGGTCGATCCTGAGAATTGGATACTGAAGGACGTTTCCTTCAAATCAACAGATCGAGCGACTTTCGGCGAAATTCCTACGACCCTCAACGTGAAGGCCTTTCCTAACCCTGCTAGGGATATGATTTGTTTTGAAATAGACAACGGATCGCTCCGTTCGCAGGCGGATGTTGAAATGTTGAATGCCCTTGGTCAACTAGTGGGAAATAAGACAGTTCAGCTTATTCCAAATGGCCTGTCAGGGCATGTCCTTCAATTTGGAAACGTTCCTCCTGGGCTCTACCTGCTGCGTGTGCGAAGTGGTCCTCGAATTGTGGATCGGACACTAATCGTTTCTGGAAACTGATGGCCTATTGAATGGGGACAATCTGGCCCTGACAATCTATTTCCTGATCTGCGCGTGGTTTGGTGGTTGGGGCATCGCCAACAGCAAGGGCTGGATCACAGTCCTTAGGCAGATAATGAGAGTGATTTCCGTGAGGTACTTCAAACCAAGATTTCGAATCGAATGCACCGAGTGAGTCGATTAATACGAAAGCGATGAAGACACTCAGCACGAGAATCAAGTAAAATCGGGCACGTCGTTTCATTGAAATAAATCCTGATTTAGGATGGTACCGGATAAGGAGATTATCAAAACACCTTATACAACCTAATAATGAGTATACGAATGAATAAAAAAATGGGTTGCTCCTGAATGATTTATGCCGGAATATTCGTCGGCAATTTACTTGAAGCCCCACCCAATCAGGCATTGAGATTCCCTTCCCCCCTTATTTTTGGAAGAATAGGCAAGTCGCGCCATGAACGCGACGGGTATGGTCTTATGTCCATTAAGCCAATCTGGCTTTCTGTAGCCTTGGCTTGTTTTCTGGCCTGGTTCACTTCTCCCGTTTTTGCGCAGGACACGTCTTCTCTGCAGGGACGCGTTTTAGATGCCGAATCTCGGCTTACACTTCCGGGCGCCACGCTTTTATTGACCAGAAATGGCGTCCAAATCGGTGGCCAGGCGACGGGTCCCCGAGGACGCTTTGAGTTTAAAGATCTCTCTGCCGGCACGTACGTTTTAACCGCCTCTTTTGTGGGCTTTCAGTCCAAAACCGATACGTTGGATCTTCCTTTAACGGAACGTCTAGACATGTATTTGGCCCCGGTCCAGACGTTTCTAGAGGAAATTTTGGTTGAGACACAGCAACTTGATGAAAGTCGATTTGTAGCTGGTCTCGAAACCATTCGATCAGAGGACTTGTCTCGAGTACCGATGCCTGATGTGTCCTACGACCTAGCAGGATATCTAGTTACCCTGCCGGGCGTGGTGTCCACTGGGGACCGAGGGGGGCAACTGTTTATTCGTGGAGGAACGCCTACCCAGAACCTCGTTTTGATAGACGGGATGCGGGTATTTCAACCTTTTCACGTTGTCGGATTCTACAGCGCCTTCCCTGCCGATATCATTTCCTACGCCGATGTGTATGCAGGTGGTTTTAACGCGCGGTATGGAGGTCGGATTTCCTCTGTAATAGACATAAAGACGCGAAACGGAAACAAGGAAAAGGTGGAATTATCGGCTTCGGTGGCTCCGTTTTTAAGTGGAGCGCAAGTGTCTTTGCCTGTTCGTAAAGGCGATACTTCCGTAATGCTCTCCGTTCGGGAATCGTTGATTGACCGCGTAAGCCCTGGACTTCTGGGTTCGGATCTTCCGTTTCGATTTGGAGATCGATATGCAAAGCTACACTCGTATCTAAATCAGACTAGTAGTCTGACCCTAACCGCTTTGCAGACGCATGACGAAGGTAACTTGGCGACGGGTGGTGATTTAGATCCAGATGCCTACAGGAAGTCAACGTGGAAGAACGCGGCCTATGGGATGAAGTATATGTACCTGCCGGAGTCTCAAGCAGTAATGACTTCCTTGTCAGTGTATTATTCCAGCCTGAAGAGCAGATATCGACCTACTCGCGATGAATTGCGAACCTCTGATATCGAAGACGTCTTAATGAGTATCGACTTTACCTATCTGCTAGGTCCCAATCAAATCCACTTTGGCATTTTTGGAAACACCAATTTCTTCGACTACAAATTGGGTCGGCTTGGAACGGCAGGTGCAACTGGAGTCACGAGTGTGGGGTCATTCATCGAAGGACAATTTCAGATATCTGATTATTTGAGAATTGAGCCGGGAGCAAGGCTTGAAATATTTTCCAGAGGACTAAAAAATTCGTTTGGCCCGCGCTTGCGACTCATTTTTCAGCCGGGAGGCCAAGGGGGGCATCATCAATTCAGTGCCGCCTGGGGGCGATATCATCAACAAATCGTTGGATTGAACAATGAACAAGACGTTTCTGACGTCTTTACTGTCTGGGCGGCATCACCCAACAACACGCCCGTTCCCAAAGCCATGCACATGATGGCTGGTTGGAAAGGAAGGCCCCTGCCTTGGTTAGAGTTGACGACGGAAGTGTACCGAAAGAACCTGAGCAGTCTTTCCTTCCCTGTGTTTGGAACGGTGATCAACAAGGTTGCACAGTTTTCCTCTGTCAATGGCTACGCCCAAGGGATAGACACCAAAGTGGAGATCACAAATCAAGACGTGTTTTTCTCGCTTTCCTACAGCCGGGGTTTCGTGGAGTATAACCGGCCTTTTCAACGTGCAAAAGGCATATTTCGCCCTTCAGTTGGAGGCGCCACCTATCTCGATCCGATTACTTTTAACCCACCTCATGACCGCCGAAATCAGGTAAACATTATGTTTCAGTACCAGCTCGGAGCCAATAAACTTGGTGTCCGCTGGCAGTATGGATCAGGCCTGCCTTTCACTCAGGTCAACGGATATTATGCTGGCTTGTCCTCAGAAGTGGAAGCCGGAAACACTGATTTTGTAACGGCACCCGGCAGCGTATCTGTTTCTCGTGCAGACCCATATGGTTCTCGACTACCCTCCTATCATCGACTTGACGTGACCTATGAGCGCAAAAAGACGTTCACGTTTGCAGATGTAACAGCCATGGTTGGACTGATTAACGCGTATGATCGAGCGAACATATTTGAATACAACATTTTCACGGGAAACCGGGTTGATCAACTCCCGATCATCCCAAGTATTGGTCTCAGGGTAGATGTGCAATGAAAAGAGGAATCCTTTCATATCTATGCTGTCTGGTACCTCTTGTACTTTTTCAAGCGTGTGATAACACGATCGAGCCCCTTGTGGAGAGCGAGTCGACCAATTTTGCGTTGCACGGATATTTAGATATGCGCACTGACCAACAGATTGTGAGGCTAGAAGGATTAAGACCCAATATCTTATCGGAGCCCGTTTCTTTAGAAGGGGTTGAAGTGTCCACGATTGATCATACGGACGGCACGGTAGTTATATGGAGGGATTCCATAATCACGCTAGACAATGGAACGCTTGGTACAGCTTTCGTAGCCAATTTTCGTCCGGATCTGGGCCATGAGTACTCCTTTAACGTGGGTCGAAACGGCGTAACGGAAGGCCGTGCAACTACCCGGGTGCCGGCACCGCCCGTCGTGCTTCCCGCAACTCCGGTTGGTGAATCTGAAAACATGAAGCAGCATCTTGTCCTCATTGGTCTGAAGGATCAGCCCACCAAGGTCCACATGTTGTACGAGGTCTCACCCCCTAATGAGACGGAGCGTCAGGTCATTTCGGTAGCCTACGGCGACCCTGGATTTCTCTCGAATGCTGGATGGGAGCTAGAAATTAGCTTGGGTATAGATCGATTCATTATTTTGAATGCACTAGGATTAGATAGTGTTACTCAGGATATCCGTCTGCATAATGTTGAGATGCGGGCAACGCTATTCAGTGAAGAGTGGCAAACACAAGGTTCTGAGTTCAATTTGGAAAACGCGCATGGCTTTTTTGGGTCCATTGGTGTCTTTGATGGAGGGTGGGATATTGACTCCTCGGCTGTCCGAAAGCTAGGCTTCATCGATAATCAGCAAAGAAATTGATCTAGCATCGTCATTTTTACCTTAAATCCGCTTTGTGAAACCATAATTGAACCGTAAAATCAAGTCTTGTATCGGAACCACACCAACAGTCATTTTGAAGCTCCATTCTACCGTTTTAAGGATTGGCCTCATCCTGTGTTTTTTACTGTCTTTCGCAGCAGTGACTCAGGCGCAAACATCTTCTATCCGAGGTTTCGTCACGGATGTCTCAGATGGACAACCTATGCCTGGGGTAAACGTCATTTTAACGAATGCCGAAGGGGAGTTGTTTGGAGCAGCAGCCGATACCGATGGCTTTTATGTTATATCCCGTGTTCCGGGAGGTAGTTATCAGCTAAAAGCCTCTTTTATTGGTTTTAAGGACTTCGAACAAGCAGTTGTGATGGTTGCCGGTGAAATTCAAAGCCTCAATATTGAATTGGTTGTTGACGATACGACGCTGGGCGAATTAGTTGTTGAGGGTGCTCGGGAAACAGCTGGTGTTGCAAACATCACGGCGGGTCTACAGACGATTCGGCCAGCTGACATCTCTCTTGTGCCTTCGCCAGACATTTCGGCAGACTTGGTCAACTATTTGACCGCTCTTCCCGGCGTGGTCTCTCAGGGAGACCGAGGGGGACAGTTGTTTATTCGTGGTGGTGAACCTACTCAGAACATGGTTCTTCTTGACGGGATGCAGATTTTTCAGCCCTTCCATATTGTTGGGTTCTTTTCAGCGTTCCCATCAGATATCATAAACACGGCAGATGTGTACGCAGGTGGGTACGGTAGCAAATTTGGGGGTCGTCTATCCTCTGTTATTGATATCACCGCCCGAACAGGCAATAAACGTCGATTTGTAGGGGCGGCAACGCTGGCTCCGTTTGTGTCCACATTGCGTTTGGAAGGTCCGCTGATTCCTGGAAAGGTTTCCTTTATGGCTTCTATTCGAGAATCCGTAATCGAACAAGGTGCTGCAAAATTGATTGATGAGGAACTTCCGTTTGCGTTTGGAGACGTGTTTGCTAAAATCCACGCGAACCTAGGTAAAAGCGCTCAGCTCTCTATATCCGGAATTAGAACCGATGACCAGGGACAACTTGGATTAGATCCGTTGTTGGCTACTGGGGATGATTACATTGCTGACGAAGTCCAATGGGAAAGTTATGCAATCGGATCGAGGTTGCTCTTTCTGCCGTCCTCTCTTCCTGTTTTTGCTGAAGTATTGGTCAACTATTCAGACCTAAAGAATCAGTTTGGGCCGCCGCTTGATCCTACCCAAACGACGAATGCGACTTACTTCTCTTTCGCCTCCAATGTCACTCATTCTATTGGGACCACGAATTTCACCTGGGGACTTTTTCTGAGTTCTTCCAAGCTGGATTCTAATCTTGGTGGACTGTTTCAGAATGTAGACCTCAAAATCGAGTATATCACCGAGGTAGGGGCATATATCGAGCCCGAGTTCAACCCAACGGAAGGTCTTTCGATTCAGCCGGGTCTTCGACTTCAGACGTTCCCGAGCAAAAGTGAAACGTTTTTTGAGCCGCGATTCCGCTTGGTGTGGAATACGGGCATCCACCGTTTCTCAACGGCCGCTGGTATTTATCACCAGGAAATAACGGGCTTGAACGATCGGCGAAATGCGGGAGATATTTTTACGGCTTGGACCGCCGCCCCTAGTACGGTTATTCCAGAAGCGAAGCATTTGATTGCCGGATACCGGATTGCTCCGACAGACTGGTTAACGTTCTCGGCAGAGGGTTTCTATAAAGATCTGGACAATCTGGTAGTACCAGAATGGACTGCTTATCCGCGTTTTACAACCAATATTCAGCCGGCTGATGGCTCTGCGAAAGGGTTTGATTTGCGTTTAGAGCTTGGAAGTAGCGATAATTTTCAAGCTACAGTCAGTTGGGGGCGTTCTGAGGTAATCTATGAATCTACAGCGCGGGCTTTGCAGCTGCTTACAGGTGATGACGTCGTCGAATACAATCCACCGCATGACAGAAAAGACCAATTGAACGTTATGACGTCCATGAAGGTCAAGGGATTTAATTTTAATGTGCGTTGGCAGATGGGTACCGGCCTACCGTTCAATGAGTCTCTCGGATTTGATCGATGGATCATGTTAGACAGCTTGGTGAACGTCGCTGAAGTACCCGGAGAAGAGCGCGTGCTCTACGGCCGACCGTACACGGGGCGCTTGCCAACCTACCATCGTTTAGATGTATCTCTGGATCGTGAGTTTAGAGTAGGCCCAACGACTTTCTTGACGTTCCAGACGGGTGTGATCAATGCCTATGATCGCCGCAATTTGTTTTATTTAGATCTGTTCACCCTGCGCCGCGTGGATCAGCTTCCTCTCATTCCCACATTCGGGCTAAAACTGGAGTTTAAGTAATGGGTATTCCATTTAAACGATTACTACGGTTTCTGATAGTACCCGTATTCGGAGTCTTGCTCTTGACGGGTTGTGAGGAAGAGGTCAATCCATTTGTGGAAGAGGATCGCTTCTTCACCCTATTTGGTTACCTCGACACGGCTTCCAACAATCAGTATGTCCGGTTAATGGAACTGAGAACCGAGTTCGCCGACGCAGGGGAAACCTCTATCGATGCAATCGTGACCACAACGGAGATTGAAACGGGGGAAGTCGTCGCGTGGCGCGACTCGCTCATCACGTTTGGGGATGGCACTTCAGGTCATGTATTTGTAGGAAATTTCCAACCCGTGCCAGGCTGGAGGTATCAGTTGGATGTGACTCGTTCCGATGGGAAAAGGGCCACCGCGACAACGCTTGTTCCTGAACTGGAGGTTGTAGATGCCCGCGAACCCGAAGTAGGATTTGCTGGAGTTACACAGAAAATATTCTGGCCTCAGGTAGACTTTATTCCGTTTCGAGTAGAGGTCTGGTACCGGACGCTAGATACGTCTCTACCTTCTCTTCCTTTCCGTGAGGCCGTTGTTCTCTATGGTGATGCTCACTCCCGCGTCGGAGAGTTAGAAAACGATGGATGGGAAATAATCGTTCGATATGCCGAAGACAAAGAGGAAGTCTCTAAACAGTTGGGAGTGAGTGAAGGCGCTCAGCCTATTCTGATGTCCATGGGCATGCGTCTAACAATGACGGATGATAGCTGGCGTCCGCCAGATGGCGTGTTTAGTGAGGAAATTCTCGTGCAGCCAGGTACGTTTTCAAATGTCGAAGGCGGTTTCGGTTTTTTTGGTTCAATAAATCAGCTGTCCTACGAGTGGACACTCGATCCTAGCATCACGTCTCAGGCAGGCTATACTTATCCTGGAGGCAAGCGCTAATTCGCTTGTTTTAAAGGTCTGTTAATTGCTTCGAACGAGGCCACCTAGGCTACACATTATTTCAATGTGTTCAGTACCATACCCTAGTGTTTTACATCTTTGAACCTGTGCTTCGCATCCCTGAAAATGACTTTCGTGGGTGATTCCGATCCACTCTATAGACGAGAAAGCAAATGTCTAATCCTGATATCTGGAAAAACGGTGAGTTCGTAGCATTTGAAGATGCAACGGTGCATGTCCTGACCCACGCCTTGCACTACGGTACGTCTGTTTTTGAGGGCGTCCGTTGTTATAACACAGCAAAAGGTTCGGCTATTTTTCGTCATGCTGAGCACATGCAGCGCCTGATTGATTCCGCTCGTATTTACCGGATGGATCTAGGCTACTCGCAGGAAGAGCTCGAGCAAGCTGTGATCGATACCATCGTTCGATCTGGTCTTAAAGAATGTTACATTCGACCTCTGTCTTACAGAGGGCATGGCGCAATGGGCGTGAACCCATATAACAATCCCGTTGAGACGATTATTGCCGTTTGGAAATGGGGAGCATATCTCGGGCCAGAGGCTCTTGAAAATGGCGTAGATGTGCATGTGGCTTCCTGGAATCGCATGGCGCCCAACACATTCCCTTCCTTGGCGAAGGCTGGCGGAAACTATCTAAATGCTGGTCTGGTGAAGATGGATGCCGTTCTGAGCGGATTTACGGAAGGTATCATGCTTAGCACGAGCGGGCATGTAGCAGAGGGATCTGGAGAAAATCTTTTTCTCGTAAAAGACGGCAAGTTGTTTACCGCTCCGGTCTCCCTTTCCATTCTGCCGGGTATCACAAGAGATAGTATCTGTACGCTAGCCAGAGACATGGGTCTTTCGGTCGAAGAAGCACTCATTCCACGTGAGGCTTTATACATTGCCGACGAGGTGTTCTTTACGGGCACGGCGGCAGAAGTCACTCCGATTCGGTCCATCGATCATCACACGATTGGCTCGGGCAAGCGGGGAGAGATCACTGAGCGCCTGCAGTCGGCCTATTTCGATATTCTTCATAACGGAAATGACCCTTACGGCTGGCTTACTCCCGTTCCTGTAGGCTAGAATTCGTAGATAAACATCGTAACGGTTCCTGAGCGGTTTCCGGATAGGAATACATCTTTACGTCCATTTCCGTCGTAGTCAAACCAGGCTATGCCACCCAAAAGGATGGACGGAGCGGACCCTAAGGGTAATAGAAAGGTGTCGATATTTTCGGCCACAATAATTTTCTCGCTTCCGACTGTATCGAGCGTTTCTAAGCCCCACGCAAATACGTCGGAGTCTGTATCGCCGTCTAAATCCTGAAGGGAAACGCCGCCACCAAATAGTCCAGTTAGGACATTGTTGGAACGGGTGAAATTTCCGGCCCCATCGTTGATATATAAGCCCGTATCGCCGCGCATGAATTTGGGGCTTATAAAGCCACCATTCAATAGTAAATCGTCAAAGCCGTCGAAGTTGATATCTCCGAAGTCGGTTCCTGCGAAGTAGAGATCGGGCAGGTTGGTTGATTTTTCGACAAACACACCTTGCCCATCATTTAGGTAGATAGAAGTCTCGGGCAAACTGTTTTTGTCCGTTCCGGTCACAATGAAGTCTAAATCTCCATCAGCATCTATATCCGAAACAGAAATGGAGGAAACGTTTAACCCTTCAAACGTAGTTGGGCCAGCTGAATAGGTGAATCCTTCTTCACCCACAAAAAGGCCAAACATCAGGCTCCCATTGGCCAACTCTCCACCCAGTAGAATATCTTCTATTCCGTCTGAGTTAAAATCGCCGGAAGCAGCCTTACTATTGAATACAAAGGGTAGACCGTGTCCATCCATTTTGGTAAATTGCGCATCCCCATCATTGCGATAGATATCTGTAACAGGACCAAAAATGGCCACGTTATTCCCATCAAACCCGAGCAGTGCTTGCCCTGAAACGATAATATCTGGGCGACCGTTTCTGTCCAAATCGTGCCAGTTTACTGATCCCTTCCAGACACTGGTCTTGAGAAAAGGAACGACCGTATAATCAGCATACACGATAGGTTCAGAAAGAGGATCAGGTTGAACCACTCTTCGTCGATCAAATCGATATAGTGCGGTATGCAGTACGCCATCTGGCCCCATTCCAGTAACGAATACGTCTTCGTCACCATCCCCGTCAAAATCTGCGCCTGCATGCGCCCCGAGGGTGAGAGGTGGAATACCAGTCACAAGCACGAACTGGCGCTGAGCCATGGACGGCAGCGCTGCACCAAGAATGAGCGAGAGGAAAGTGCCAAGAACAACAGCCGTTCGTCGAGAAATGTTCATTTTGCGGCGAAGCGGATTGATAGAGCGGTTCGACATAGTAGGGGGTAAGATCATGCTTATCGAACCAACGTCATAGTGCCTGACTTGACTCGCGGGCCGGCCCGTAGTTCAAACAGGTATATACCAGAGCCAACCCGACTGCCGCTTGCATCTTCGCCGGTCCACTCTAACTGGTGCCGGCCCGCGGCTTGGGCACCAGGATTAAGACGAAGTATCTCCTGACCAAGCATGGAGTACACGATAAAGGATACGTTTGCCGTCTCCGGTAGGTCGTACTCTATCGTGGTTTTGGATGCGAATGGGTTTGGGTAATTCGGTCGGATTGCGAAGTGCTGCGGTAGGGCGGAATCCGTTTCCGTATCCACCGATTGCCCTCCAGAAACTGAAAAAGACCCTTCATCAGAAAACGGTGAGGCGATAAACGCATTATTCACCGCCTGAACACTCCAATAATAGATTCCATCATTAAGATTGCTCAAATGCATACTCATGTTGGATGTAGCATTACCCGGCTGAGGAGTTTGCAGTCGCCCCGTCTGGAAATTAGACATGGAGGATACGAGGTCCGTACCTCCCGGTGTAGTTCCGATGCGCACGTTGAAGGTCAGGAAGGTATTGGCCCCATCACTCTGCAGAGTCGGAAGCCAATTCAATTCAACCGAGGAGTTTTCAACTCTGGATTGCAGCCCAGCAGGAGCAGAAGGGACCGTCGGAATGACCTGTCGGTTGTTCTGATACAGCGTAGTCGCCGTTTGGCCATACGGGGTGAATCCACTCGTTAGGAGATCAAGATCACCATCTCCGTCAAAGTCTCCCCACTCCATATCAGAAAAAATGGACCCAACCAGAATGGATTTGTTAACAAACCCATTTGCGCCATCATTCTGATAAATTGACGCATCCCGTCGCCCAAGGATGTTATTGGCGCCGAGGACCATCAAATCTAAATCTCCATCGTGATCATAGTCGCCGAAGGAGATGTCACCAGCTAGAATTCCATTGGCACTTAGCGTGACTTCGGTAAACGAACCACCTGAGTTATTCCAGAGTCGGACGGCGCCATCCATCAAGTTGGAGGATATTTGTCCCCCGCCAGTGATTAGATCTAAATCTCCATCGTTGTCATAATCGCCGAGGTCAGCCGATGCGAAGGCAAATTCTCCAAACTCTTGGTTCATCGCGGTTAGGGTGCCGGAGTTGTTCTTGTACACCTGAGTGGTAAATCCATTGATTCCTGAACCGGCAATGACGGCATCCAAGTCCCCGTCTCCATCCACATCTCCTAGTTCTGAATCTCCGTATGCAATGCCAGGAAGCGCGTCGGAGACGCTTGAGTAGGACCCATCTGCATTTCGATTGCCAATAGAAGACGTTTCCGCATCATTTTCGTCCGTACCCGTCAAAAGAAGATCTAGGTCTCCATCGTTATCTAAGTCTCCCCACGAAACCGAACCACTGTGCAAACGGGGAA
>DKOG01000203.1 GCA_002469915.1 Bacteroidetes bacterium UBA7368 | reverse complement strand
AGAAGAAAAAAATCAACGATAGATGAGGAAAAAGAGGTGACCGGCTCAAGTCTGGATTCTATCCATGGATTAAAGTCGGCAACATCCGCGCCTCGCCATTCTATGGCTACTTCGACAGGGTATATGAATCGCTGAGAAGCATCTAGACTAAGGTTCAACGAGTCTAGACCAAGGTTCAATGTATCAACAAAAACAGCAAAAATGGGCGTTTTACTTACTTCTACGCTGATGCGATCAATGGAAATGACCTGAGGAGTAATTCCTGAGACGAGTGCCGTACGTTCTTCCGTTGACACCGTGAGTTGGTAAGCCGCGCCCGATGGAATAACGTATTCCGAGTCTTCTGGGGCATATCGAAGTGGATCTGAGGTTCGAACGTAGGCGAACGATTGACCTTGCATCATGAGACTTACGGTTGCTTCAACGGCAGATTCAGTCAGGCTATTGAGCGCCGCCGCCTGCTTGACCGTGACGACTGGCAAGGGTTGACCCACATTGAAAAACGCCTCTACTACAAGAGTGCCTGGCTCATTGGGTTGAACGCTGTCGCATCCCTGGACGCCTAAGGCGAGGATGATCGACAAAACGGATAGGTAAGCGAATCGTCTCATATTTCCATTTTCAGGTCAAAAAGTGGAAGTAGAGGCAGCCCTAATCGGTCTTTGGGGCTAAACGTTTCTCGAGCAGGGTCGAATGTTTGTCCAACCACGTTGCGCCGATTGATTGCATTGTAGAGGTTGATTCCGACCGACCAATCAGCCGAACCCCAGTGAAATCCGTAGGCCATGTTTAGGTCTAATCGAAAATAAGCGGGAAGCCGACCGTTATTCAGGTCAGGCCGGTGGTAATACCATGGGGACTCTCCTGAAATCGGATCTTCCAGTTGATACCTAGACACGGGCACCGTAATCGGGTAACCCGATCTCCAGATGAGGGCAAATCCCGTTTTCCATTTCCCAGCTTCCCGGTGTCCGACCATGGAAAACGAACGAGGCACGTCAAAGCGGGTTGGGTAGAAAACCTCTTCAGACTGGTTTCGAGCTCGGTTTTCGGCTCTCATTCCTGTGTACGACGACAATACTTTCCATCGCTTCCACGAAGTGTCGATGCTCAACTCCGTTCCGTAGGATCGTTCGAGCCCTTCCGTGTATTGACCCAGAAGAGTCGTGATTTCTATACCTGGTCCTAGTAGGCCGTCTTTTGATTGGAATTCATCTTTGGGTAGAAGCACTCCTCGTCCTCCTCGGGCGAACACATCCATTTTGATGGTTGTGCGTTTCAAGGCCCTGGACTCGACTCCAGCGGTGATCTGTCCAGAACGAGAAGGACGGGTCGAGTTTCCAGAGGGAACCCATCTACTCGAAACGAGATCATAGAGATAAGAGTGCCGGTCACGAATACGTTGGAGGTACTGCACATGGGTGGACGCAGAAGCCCGCACAACTAGATTTGTTGGGTGGACTGCGTACTGAGCCGTAATACGGGGCGATGCTTGAACGACACCTTCCTTTCCGAAAAATGATAGGCGAATACCGGGAAGAATGCGTAGAGAAGGCGAGGGCTTCCAGAAATCTTGAATGTAGAGGGCCGCTTCCGTGGTTTGGGTGGAGCTGTATTGCTCAAGAGGCTCTGACAAACTGGGTGAATACGCAACGAGGGCTTTAATCGTCGATGAAAAACGATGATGGACAAGGGCGGCTCCAACGCGGATTTGATGTCGAAGGGTAGGGTAGTAGTCTAGGTCGAAACGGGTCCCAAGATCTTCCAGATTCACATTGTATTGTGAGCGTACCGACGCGGTCTGTGTGGGCTGAATAAACGTATTTTCGGCTGCACTGTAGTTGGAGCTATAGCCGGTTGCCGTGATGAATATTTTGTCATTGACTAGGCGCCTATACCGCGCACTAACAATGCGATTCCCCCAACTTTGGTCTACCTCGAAAAAGAGATCCGCTGGTCGCAGCCAAGAAGAAAAGTCTAGCGAGAGATCGAAAGGTAATCGTAGATCTAGCGCATCTCTTCCTGAGTAATAGGAGATACTAAAGTTGGATCGAGGATCTGGGCGATGGGATAGCTTTGCACTCCAGTCGTAAAAATAATAGCCAGTTCGAAGGGTGTCTCGGCGGCCGAAATCATCCTCTACGGGATGATTTCGGCCCAGAAGTTTATCAATGTAGGATCGTCGACCGGACAGCATGAACGAGCTGGATGGGCTGATCGGGCTTTCTATTAGAAAATTGGCGTTAAGCGCCGAGATGCCAAAAGTAGCTCGGGGTTCGGTTCGAGCACCATCCCTCAGCTCTGCATCCAAGACAGCAGACAGACGTCCACCGTACTCGGCCGGAAAGGACCCTCGATAAAAGGAGATATCCTTGAAGGTATCTGTTTGAAAGGTGGAAACGAGGCTGAATGCGTGCCAAGGATGATATACTGGAGCTCCATCAATGAGATACAGATTCTGATCAGGACCGCTACCTCGGACGAGAAGGCCTCCCGTTGCCTCACCAGCACGCTCAATACCTGGCATCCATCTGAGCGCCTCCAGTACATCATGTCCGCCAAGCGATCCCGGGAGGGCTGCAAGCTCACTCGGAGGTAAGGTCAACAGTCCGGGCGTTACGACCAGATCGGCGCGTTGGCTAGATGATTCCTCGATCACTACGTCTTCTAGAAAGGAAGTAGAGGGTCGAAGTGCAAATAAGACGGGTTCTCCATCCACGACCAGCGTCGTATCCAACGGGGAAAATCCCAGATAGGATACCTGAACTTCTACTGCTCGACCGGGAAGGCCGGGAAAAGCAAAAAACCCTGCATCATTTGTAACGGTGCCTGCGCCGATACCTGGGAGCAGCAAGTGAGCTCCAATGAGCGTCTCTTGAGATTGTGCATCCACTACAAATCCACTGAACACAAACCGTTCGGTACTCGTATCGATTGACGTAGAGAACGGGATGAGTACAAACTGACTTCTGCTAACTTCCTGCGTTCTGAACGGTAGGCCTGTTACAATACAGATGAGTGCTTCTCGAAGGGAACGACCTGCATAGATACAGGAGGTTCGATGATATTCGGCCATTTGAGGACTATAGACGACATCTACGCCCGTGATTTCACGGAAAGAATCGAGCGCTTCAATGAGCGGCGTGTTTTGAAATTCGAGTCGAATATCCTGGCCCTCGGCCACACGTACCGTGAAGGAGGATATCAGAAGGACCAGGCACCAGAAGAAGGATGGAAAGAGTTTGCCGGGCACAGAAATGGACGGAGGCTTTGCATGACGGTCAGTCTGCTTATAGCCCGACTTCCTGTGTGCGTTCCACGACGAAAAAACAGGGGATGACTCGAGTCGTCAGATTATGGGCGAGAGAAATGATACGCCGAGCCTTCTTTTTGGATATCTAGGTCAGCACCGAGCGCGGCGGCAATGATATCCAGAATGGCATGAATGCCTCTGCTTTGATCAAAGGTACCCGTTAATGGCGTTTTCTGAAGGTCATCGGCTACCGTGATGGTCACGGCAAATCGTTCGGCTAGTGTTTTGGCGACTTTCTTCATCTGTGTGTCGCGGAAAACGATCAATTCTGACCAGTTCAGAGCGGTATTCAATTCAACGTTTTCTACAGTAACGCGTGACGATGAAATAATACTTTGTTGTCCAGGTTCAAGCACAGCGACCTGATCTGCATTTCCTGAAGAGCTTACTGAAACGCGACCTGAAACGAGAGTAACCTCGGTTTTGGCATCAGGCAGTGTCCGTATGCCGAACGATGTCCCAAGAACCGTAGTCTGAGAATGGGAAGTGTGAACGATGAAAGGCTCTGGTGACGCAGTCACGTCGAAAAATGCAGCTCCTTCGAAGGTTAATGTTCTTTCAAATTCATCGCTCCACGTCAAGGACGATCCTGGATGCATCCGGACCGTAGTACCATCATCCAGCGTAACGGTCTTCATTTCGCCCATAGCCGTGACAACCTGCGGAACAGGAGAGGTGGCGTTGGGCGTGAATTGGCGTATTCCAATGGCAAAAAGAGCGATAACCGCAGCGACGGACAAAGCTGTTCTGACCAATCTCATTGGTTTTCGCACGCTCGATTGAGCCGCACGGTCGGAGCGACTTCCCAGAACGGCATCCCAGGATGCGTGGAAGGACGCTGCATCATCTCGGATACGATCCAGAATGGTTGCTACCGCCGGATGTCCGGACATAATGTCTTCAAGTCTTCTTCCGGCCTCAGCTAAGTCTTTAGACTCATCATCATTTAGAATAGAGCGAGGGAGCGTTTCTTTGAGTGCAAGCAGCACTAAAACATTTCTTGAGGGAACGTCCTCTGCCCATCGATCTGAAACGTGCCCTGCCAACTGTGCCCAAGAAGCAACCGCTTCTTTAAGTTTGGGATCAAGACGGACCGCATCCCGGATGGCAGAGCGTTCTGCTTCCGTGAAGTGGTCTGAGCCTATGATTTGGTCCAAATACGGGGACATGTTGAAGGTCGTTGCGTTTCCAAGATCTAATCAGTAGCCATCGGGGGACGACTTCTGTTCATCCTCAAAGCCGCATTGTTCCTGAAAAAAGTAACAGATTGTTATCTCGGAATGGTTGCCGGGATAAGGATCCATAGAAAAAACAGCATTAGAGCGTCGCGCATTCTGTCAAATGCGCGCTTCACCTGCATTTTAATGGCGGCTTCTGTTGAGCCGATCATATCGGCTATTTCCTCGTACTTGTAGCCGTATTCCCTCAGCTCAATAATTTCCCGAGCCTTCGGAGAAAGCGAGCTTAGCGCTTGTTCTACGTCTAGTTTATCGCCTACTCGAGGATCCGTAGCTCCAATTTCTGGCGGATCATGGGCGTCGAAAAGGGCTTCTTTGGGCGTATATCTTCCGCGGTAAAAATCTTGGAGTTCGTAGAGGGCACCTTTCATGGCAAACGCCTTCAGTCGCGAATCATCCTTTAAATCTGGAAGCCCCCGATGGACTCGTAGTAGGGTATTCTGAACCAGATCATCCACATCAATTCTGCGACCAATTCGATTGATGAAAAAGGACCGTAATGCTGGCTCTATTCTTTTCAAAACTGCCGATAGCGCGTCCTGATCGCCTTTCTTGGCGCTCGTTACCAATGTGGTCAAATCCTGCATGCTGCAAAGATACTCAGGTTGATGGGACGGCTTCGATGTTTGCTTCTGTGAGGACTAAAGTTCTCATAATCAGATAGCAGGACACCAAACAGAACGGCAAAGGCTACGTCAATGGTACCTACAAGTTGCCATTGCAGAACATATTCGGCTTGGTAACCCTCATTCTAGCCACCAAGAATCAATCGATGAATCGTCCGGTCCGATATGATCCGAGTAGGGATACGGTAGCTGCTACCTCATTGAGATGATGCAGCGCATTTTTGACTCGCTCATCGGTTTCGTGGCCCAAAAGGTCGAGATAAAAAATGTACTTGCCGGGGCTTCCTACGAGAGGACGGCTCTCAATTTTTAAGAGGTCGATATCTCTTAGAGCGAAAACAGCCAGACTTTTGAACAGACTTCCGGGGACATTTTCACTCTGTGCGTACAAAACTGAGGTTTTCATTTCTGATTCCGACTCATCAGAATGCAGCTTTTCAGGAACGTGATCTTCCGGACGAGCCAAAGCTAAAAATCGAGTATAGTTCTCATGATTACTCTCGATATCTGATGCGAGGGTCTGCAACTGGTATTCTGTTGCAGCGGCGCGGCTTGCAATAGCCGCGCGAGATACATCAGCAGATTCGGCCACCAGTTTGGCCGCTCCGGCTGTATCGTAGGCTGACACGACTGTTGCGTTCGGGAGGTTCGATTTTAGAAACTCGCGGCATTGTCCCAAAGCTTGTGGATGAGATAAAACCGTTTGGATGGATTGTAAACTGCTCCCGTGAACGCTCAGCAATTGGTGGCGAATGCGAAGTTGAACTTCAGCTCTTATGCGCAAATCATGTTCTCGAAGTAAATCGTAATTCTGATGTACGCTCCCGTAAAGTGAGTTTTCTATGGGAATGACAGCCCGATCTGCTTGGCCGGTTGCCACAGCTTCAAAAACTGCATCAAAACTGGGGTAGGGAACGGCGATACCGTCTGGATAGAGGGCAGATACCGCTTCTTCGCTGTAAGCCCCCGTTTCTCCTTGAAAAGCAATATTCATGGCTTCATCTGGTAGGTTACATCCGATCTGGAGCGGAAATGCCGAGCACCGTTAGTCCGTTGCAAAGGACGAGCGCCGTTGCCCGGGCCAATTGGAGACGCGCTGCTGCTAGTTTTTCCTCTTCGCCAACAATGCGGCAGTGATTGTAGAACTGGGAAAACGCAACGGCAACTTCTCTGAGGTAGCCCGCTAATCGGTGAGGTTCACTGTGGGTAGCTGCCCGCACGATGCTGTCTGGCAAGCCCATTAATGTTTTCATTAATGTAATCTCGGCATCGTGGGTCAGCAAGGTAACGTCTGCTTCTAGACCGTTTCCGAGTCCCAACTCACTGGCTTTCCGAAGTATGGACTGAATTCGGGCATGGGCGTATTGTAGGTAGAATACAGGATTGGTATCGCTGGCTTCTTTTGCCAGATCTAGATCGAATTCCAAGTGAGTATTCGGGGAACGCATTAGGAAAAAGAACCGAGTTACGTCTTCTCCTACTTCGTTCATCAATTCGTCTAATGTCACGAAGGTAGCTTTTCGGGTACTCATTTTGACCGGCTGACCACTTCGGACCAATGTCACAAACTGATAGATGACCACATCAATCCGGTCTGCATCAAATCCAAGCGCTCGAGTGCCTGCCACGACATCCGGAAACGTTGCAATATGGTCTGCCCCAAAAATGTCGACAATCCTGTCGTAACCACGTTTCAGTTTATCCACGTGGTAACCGATGTCGGGAAGTCGGTAGGTGGGTTCACCACTACTTTTGACCAGCACAGTGTCCTGCTCTTTGCCAAAAGCAGTTGTTTTCAGCCAAACCGCCCCATCCTTGTCATATGCCAGATCCAATTCTCTGAATTTCTCAACGATGTCCCATACTTGACCGCTGTCATAGAGACTCTTCTCGTTAAAGAACGCATCCATCTTGATGCCCATACGACCAAGCGTTCCCTCTATATCAGCAAAAATTGTCTTCTCGGCTGCTTTCTTGAATTGCTCAGAGTCATTTGGATCCAATCCGTCTTGACCAACCAATTTGATTGCTATGTCTGTGATGTAACCACCTAGGTATCCATCTTCCGGAAACGGCTCCGGCACGGAGGTCTCATCAGGAGGATCTCCGATCATCTTGGTTGCTAGGTCGGGATTAACGGCTGCCAGATAGCGAGCCTGAACAGATTCCCCGAGAATGCGCATCTGCCGACCCGCATCGTTGAAATAGTATTCTCTATCTACCTCGAATCCAGTCCACTCCAGCAGGTTTGCCACCGTATCGCCCAGAACGGCATTTCGTCCGTGCCCTACTGTTAGCGGTCCGGTTGGGTTTGCGGAAACAAATTCAACGAGGGCGCGCTTGCCCTCTCCAGAGTGGGTCCGGCCGTAGCTGGCGCCTGCCTCCAGAACACTGGAGAGCGCCTTGAATAGGTAGACGTCAGAAAATCGAAAATTGAGGAAGCCGGGACCGGCCACTTCAATTGCTGAAATGCGATCAGGATCGACGGGAAGTGCCTCGAGATGTATCTTCAGATCTTCTGCGATCTGTCGGGGTGCTTTGCGAAAGTGGCGCGCCAATTGCATCGCTGCATTGCACGCGAGATCGCCGTGGTCTGGATTCCCTGGCTGCTGAAACTCAGGCTGGAAATCGTCTGGCGCGCCGCCCATTTCGGAAAGCGCCCCTAGGATGGCGGAATGTAGATAGGTCTGCATAAACGGATTTCGAAGCCTTGAGATCGTGAAGGGGCAATCTACCACTTTCCTGCTTTCAAGATTCCTTTCCCGAACGGTTATCACAAATGCTTCTAACAGAGCGTATTTGATGGGAAAATGCTTTCGAGTAATACTGTGACAGCTTCAAAACCAAATGGACTCGTCTCCGTATGACCCGCACTATCCCTGTGACCTATGCGATTTCTACCTTTTCTATTACTTTTTGTATTCCTGATTCCGGAGGCTTCCGCGCAGGAATCGTACACGTTTTCAATCGCGCGAATCAAGTACGATGGAGGCGGGGACTGGTACAGCGATCCTGAGTCTCTTCCAGAGTTACTGTCTTTTGTGCGGCGAGAGACCCTGATTGATGTATCTCCGAAAGAAGAAGTGGTTGAGCTTTCGAGTGACAATCTTTTTTCCTTCCCCTACGTGTACCTGACCGGACACGGTAATATTCGCCTTTCCGAAAGTGAGGCGCTGAGGTTGAGGAGCTATTTGGAGCAGGGCGGTTTTTTGCACATCGACGATAATTACGGGCTGAATGCGCATATCCGTCGGGAAATCAACAAGGTTTTTCCTGAACGGGAATTTGTAGAGATTCCGTTTGAGCATGAAATTTTCCATTCCGCTTTTGATTTTAATAACGGCTTGCCCAAGATTCACGAACACGATAATGGTCCTGCACAAGGATTTGGCCTTCTAGATGATTCTGGTCGGGTCATGGTGTTTTATTCGTACGAATCAGATCTTGGTGATGGATGGGAGCCACAAGCGGTACACGAAAAACCGGAAGCGCTCAGACAAGCTGCACTTCAAATGGGTGCAAATATTCTCGTGTATGCGATGACCAATTAGTCGAGCATGC
>DKOG01000167.1 GCA_002469915.1 Bacteroidetes bacterium UBA7368 | reverse complement strand
CGTTGGGCGAGCTTCGCGAGCCCACTCAGTAAATGAGTCCCTACTTCGAGCGCATTCTGCTGAAGATGTTGATCGCGAACTTCGTTGAGCACGGCGAGGCCCACGGCGCACGAAGCTGGATTACCGCCAAATGTGTTGAAGTACTCCATGCCGTTATCAAAAGCATCTGCGATGGCTCGAGTAGTCACGACCACTCCGAGCGGATGTCCGTTACCAATAGGTTTACCCATGACTACGATATCTGGAATCACGTCATCCAACTCAAACCCCCAAAACGTACTTCCGGGCCTTCCCATACCTACCTGCACTTCGTCGGCAATAAAGACCGCGCCGGCTTTGCGAACATGTTCTGCTGCCGCCCTCAGGTAGTGAGGAGGAGGGACAATTTGGCCACCTACGCCGGGCACCGACTCCGCGATAAATGCTGCACACGTTCCTTGGGCTACCGCCGATTCGACGAAGCGGGCATAAGCCGCTCCTGTTTCGGCGGTCATACCTTTGAAGGGGCCTCGGTAAGAATCTGGCATGGGAACGACATGTGTAGTTGCGGGCCGTCCTTTTCCTCCATGCCCATCAAATTTATAGGGACTGATTCCAATCAATGAAGTAGAATTTCCGTGGTATCCGCCTTCCAGAACTACAGTATCCTGTTTGCCGGTTGCCGCTCGTGCTAATCGCAGGGCAAGGTCATTTGCTTCGCTTCCAGAATTGACGAAGAAGCATACCTCCAGCGATTCCGGTAACGTAGCTACTAGTCGCTCTGAAAAATCGAGAATAGTCTCGTGCAAATAGCGCGTGTTCGTCGTTAGCGTGCGCATTTGGCGATGTAATGCCTTGACCACGCGGGGATTGGAGTGGCCCACATGGGGCACATTGTTGACGGCGTCCAGGTAGGCATGTCCTTCTGCATCGTAGAGGTACTGCATCCATCCTCTCACGATATGCAATTTGCGATCGTAGGACACGCTGAGAGCCGAACTGATCGAGCGATTTCGGCGCTCTAATAAGTCCTGAACGTGTGGCGATCGCGGTGCTACGGCAGATTGGGGAATGCCGAGCATGTCCACCGGGCTAGGAGATAAGCTGCACCAAACATCTCGTTGACTGGGCGAAGCAACACCCGGAAAGGTGGCTTCTAAATCCAATCGGTCCACAATGATTTGAAAATGCAGATGAGGAACCCATCCGCCGTTTTCTTCGAATGGCCCCAAATACGCAATGACGTCTCCGGCTTCGACGCTTTTCCCCACGACCAGATTTTTCACGGAGTCGTGACTTAAATGTCCATAAAGGGTCCAAAAACGGAGCCCTTTTTCGGGTTCATGCTCAAGAATGAGACATCCACCGTAGTCAAATCGGGCGTGGTGGGCGCAAAAAGAATGAACGGTACCAGAAAGTGGAGCTTGTACGGGCGTCCTGGCTGGGCGGAAAAGGTCGACTCCCAAATGAATCGTTCTGCGTTCTCCAGATTGGGTTGCATACTGATCGCCGCCATAGGCTAATCGGGGTTCATCCCAGCGCCCGATGCCCACCGCATTTCCCGTACGATCCCAGATCTCTTTGTCGGCTACGCCAGGGGTATTAATGGCTTCCGAGTCAAATTCTTGACTGGATACGGAAAAGTCGAAGACAACCGGAGGTGCTCCGGGGCGTGCGGGCAGAATGACGGGGTGAAAGTCATCTTTGTGAGATTGGATCCAGTCCACAACAAAGGTGGAATTAGGAACGGGGGCGTATCCGGCGGCATCTCGTAATCTGTAATGAACCAGACGAGGATGCTGATGCTGCAATTTTTCCAGTGTTGTCCATGCACCTTTTTCCGAAATAGACAGGTATTCATTGTCAGGTTCGAGCGCGCGCTGGACGGCAGACATGGTTACACTGACGGACAATCGAATGCAGACAAGCGAATAAAATACCTCCAGTTCAAGCTCTGATAACTCAAAAATCGATGTATACCCCTTGATCACCTGACACAGGGCATCTACTGGGTCCTCGCGGTGTAGCGCCAAATAGGTTGCGGCTACGGCGGGATTGCCCACGCGTGCTGAGTGGACGAGGTCTCCAAAATCCAAGAGGCCGGTGATCGGTCTGGGATACTCTTGGGCGCTGCCGACCAGTACGTTGTAATCGTTCGCATCGTTGTGAATGATGGCCTTTGGCAGCACATCCCATTTCGGAGCAACATGTTCCTGATAGAGATTCAGCCCCATTTCTACCAAAGGCTTTCGTGCCTCGGGAATGGCATGAATGTGTTTGGAAACGGTGTCTGCAACGTTAGCAAAGTCCCACGGAAAGTGGTTCGGTGCGGCTGGATGCTCAAATCCTTCCATAGCACGGTCCATGCGTCCCAAAAGAGCCCCCAAGTCAAACTCCATCTGGGCCGTGATGGGTGAGGCATCACCAAGCGGCGTTCCATCGAGCCAAGAAACGAGTCTCACGAGATGGTTCTTCCCGTTCAGCTTTGCCGTAGCTCGACCTATCACCTTTGGAACAGGAAGGCCTGCTTTTGCTGCCCAATCCATGGCATCAGATTGACATTCTAGATAGGCTTCATCTTCAATGGTATTGAAGATTTTGAATACGGCTCGGGATCCATCCGTAAGCGTCAATCGGAAATTTAAATCCCGGTCACTGGGCAATGGCGCGGCGGTCCCCGCCGCGCCAAACAACTCGAGCGCGAGGGCTTCCGCTTCAGGAACGGTCAGAACGGGCCGGCCGGGCATCTTGCTCATGTCAGTGTCTATCCGTTCGGAAAGGATGAGTTTTCAGCGATGGAGTATCGCCGACAATTAATTCAGTTATAAGCTTACCGGTCACCGGCCCAAGTGTTACGCCCATCATTCCATGGCCGGTTGCCATGAATGTATTGGCCGAGGTAGGGAGCGCTCCGATGAAAGGAATGCCATCTGGTGAGGCTGGCCTGAATCCGGACCAGGTAGGGATGTCATCCATGTCCGAACAATACAGTCCGGCCTGTCTGCGAATGGGAGCCACGCGGCGTTCGTCGATCGAATCGTCAAATCCTTGCAGCGCTAACGTTCCTCCAAATCGAATGCATCCGGGCATGGGCGTAATGGATACTTTTTCATCGGTTGCAATACATGGGATGCGCAAGCTGGGTGAGTCTACGGGTATGGTAACACTGTACCCTTTCGCCGGCTGAACCGAAATAGAATGTCCTAATTTCCGCCCCAAGATGGGTGTCCATGATCCTGCGGCGAGAACCACGGTATCACATTCTAGTGATGCCGTCTTGGTCGTCACGGAGGTTACTGCACCGCGATTGGTTTTAAAGCCTGTCACCTCTGCATCAATGAAGGATACGCCTTGAGACCGAAGCTCAATTTCAAGGGCTCGCAGTAACTGTTCGGGCTCCAGGCTGGCATCTTGCTTGAAATAGACGGAACCCGTTATCTCACTTTTAAGAGCGGGTTCGAGATTTAGGGTTTGTGCGTGGTCCAAGCGCTCGATCTCTAAACCAGCGGCTTCTGCGATGTCTGCGAGCTCTTCGTTGTCTTTTTGGGCCGACTCAGATCGATGCAGCATTAAGAGACCGTTATGCACTAGGCTCGTTTTTTCAAATCCTGGCAATGAACACATTTCAGAGAGTAAATCTCGGCTTAAAAGACTCATGTCCTTTAAGACTGGAATGCTTTTTTGAACGTGCGCCTCGCTGCAATGCTTTTGAAACAACCAGAGCCATTTCATAAAATGAGGGTTTGCACTGGGTTTGATATAAAGCGGACTCTCTGGATTCATGAGCCATTTCATGCCCTTGGCGATCACGCCGGGAGCGGACAAGGGGATTATATGGCTGGGTACGATCAGGCCGGCATTGCCCGTAGAGGCGGCCTCAGCATATCGGCCCCTATCTACGATAGAGACTTTTCTGCCTGCTTGCTGGAGGTAATAGGCGCAACTCATCCCTACGATGCCGCCACCCACCACTATCACATCTGCTCTATCACTCATATTCGTTTTGCTATATAACTTGGAAACCGTGTGCATACGGATCGTCATCGTCAATTAAGATCTCATTGTATCCAGTGACCCGCGCCCACCCTGCAATACTGGGTACGATGGCGTCAAACGGTCCCACTTTCGTCGTTCGTTCAACCCGCCCCGTAAACTGACTCCCAATTATACTTTCGTGGACAAAAGAGTCGCCTTCATTCAACTTACCTTGCGCAGCCCACTGTGCCATTCTTGAAGAGGTACCTGTTCCGCATGGGGAGCGATCAATCGCTTTATTGCCATAAAAAACGGCATTGCGAGCATGTGATCCATCCACTTTTGGGGCCCCCGTCCAGAGCATATGACTCATGCCACAAATACGCTCATCTTCAGGGTGCTCGAACGTGTACAATTCATTCAATCGAGTGCGCACGATGGGGCTCCAGCGAATGAGGTCTGCAGCCGTAAAATCGTTGATGTCCGAAAAATTATCCTGCGCGTCTACGATTGCGTAAAAATTACCACCATACGCTACGTCAACGGAGATCTCTCCCAAATCAGGACAGTCCACTTTTAGTCCCGTCTTGTAGAGAAAGGAAGGAATATTGATGAGTCGGACACTGGATACCCGGTCGCCTTCCATTTCGTAGTACGCATCGACTCGTCCCGCCGGCGTATCCAATCGAACCAAGCCCGGTTCGCGCGGCGTCACGAGCCCTTCCTGCAGCATCACGGTTACCGTCCCGATGGTACCGTGACCGCACATGGGCAAGCAGCCGCTCGTTTCGATAAATAAAATGGCTATATCGCAGTCTTCTCGTGTCGATTCGTACAAAATGGACCCGGACATGATATCATGGCCACGCGGTTCGAACATGAGGCCGGTTCGGATCCAGTCCCACTCCTGCAAGAAGTGGGCTCGGCGCTCGATCATGGAAGATCCATCTAAATCGGGCCCACCATGTTTAACAACCCGAACGGGGTTGCCGCAGGTGTGGGCGTCTATACAGGTAAAGCGACTGACTGCCATTTTTACTTACTCCAGATTCAGAGCTTGACGGGCGAACGATTTTAGGTAAGCTATTAACGAGTCGGAGG
The DNA here is from genome assembly GCA_002469915.1 of Bacteroidetes bacterium UBA7368. Classification (GTDB taxonomy): domain Bacteria; phylum Bacteroidota; class Rhodothermia; order Rhodothermales; family UBA10348; genus UBA10348. The sequence continues at coordinate 2,330 of DKOG01000167.1, read as the reverse complement.
CTTTGCCAGCCTTGATTGCGTCCCCATCAGAAATACTATTCATAATGGCTGCGTGCAGGTCGGCACTCTGTTCGAGATCGCCCAGGTGTCGGTGCATCGACCAGAATCTTCGGCAATGTGCATGAAGGGAGGAAGCGGCGTGATACCCATACGGATTCCCACAAGCCCGTTCCATGATATCGTCACAATCTCGATCCGCCCTCATGAATGCGTTTTGATCACGGATTAAGGCGGCCCCCTTCATACGGTTACTACTGGCACGGAGCTTCTCTCGTTCTTCGGGTGAGGCTCGTTTTGCGGCCTGTTCTGCAATCAAGCGGTCAAGAACTTCTCTGGTATCTAATAAAGAGAGGTACTCCGAAGCGTTGATTTGAGTTACCATCATACCCCGTCTAGGTAGTGCAATCACTAGGCGACCCGCTGCAAGTCGTTGCAGCGCTTCACGAAGTGGTGTTCTACCTATGCCGACCCGGGTACTTAAGTCCCCTTCGGAAAAGACGGTTCCCGGAGGTAACTCAAGCGTGACGATCATACGTTCAATCGCATCGTATGCTTGATCGGAAAGAGAGGATGAAGTGTTCATCATGATGTCTAGACGTAATCTGAAACGTCTGGTCGGAGATCAATGGCGTCCCGTATGACTTTGAGGACAGAAGCACGCTCCTCTCCAACGAGCGGAAGCCTCGGTGGGCGAGTTAATTCGGTTCCGAGTCCGGTTGCGACTTCAGCTAGTTTGATATTTTGAACGAGTTTTACATTCACATCCAAATCTAACAACGGCTTAAACCAGCGATAGATATCTCTAGCCTCCGCAATGCGGCCGGCTTGGACGAGATTGTAGATGGCTACTGTTTCTTCCGGGAAGGCACAGACTAATCCAGCAACCCAGCCGACTGCGCCCATCATTAGGCTTTCCATGGCTAGGTTATCTACGCCTGTGAACAGGGCGTAACGATCTCCCAAGTGGTTTACAATGTCCGTAATTCGGCGTACATCGTCGGACGATTCTTTGATGGCAACTAGCATGTCTTCGTCAGCCAGTTCCTCTAGCATGTCCACCGTACAATCCACTTTATAACCGATTGGATTGTTGTAGATCATGATCGGCTTTCCGGAAGCGCGGGCTGCGGATCGGAAGTGCTCGATGGTTTCACGTCGGTCTGCCGCGTAGAGCATAGCAGGAAGCACCATGAAGCCGTCCGCTCCGTTTACTTGGCCGTCTTCAAGCGCCTGGCATAGTTCCATCGTCGTATTAAAGGCTGCTCCCATTAGGACGGGCACGCGGCCATTGGCCGTTTCTACAGCAATACGTAAAACTTCTTGCTTCTCCTCGTAGGAGAGGGTACTAGCTTCTCCTAGCGTTCCCGTCGTAATAATTCCGTGGCATCCTGCTGCAATTTGTGCTTCCACCCCTTTTTGGGTGCCAGCGTAATCCAAGGAATAGTCGTCTTTGAACTTAGTGGTAACGGCGGGGAATACGCCTTTCCAGTTGATACTCATCTCTTTAGAACTGATTGGTGGGTAGGTGTTATCTAATATATCACATATATATCATTTGTATATGGTATGAAAGGGAATTTCTGCAGTCGACCCCTATCTTTGCACCGATTCTACCTGGAGCCTATGACCATTATCGATTACCTCGACATTGTCGGCACGTTTGTATTTGCCGTCGCTGGAGCTTTCCGAGCGACCCGTCATCACCTCGATCTACTCGGAGTGATGGTGCTCGCTGTGGCTACTGGCGTGGGCGGCGGAATGATTAGGGATATGCTGTTGGGCGCAACTCCTGTTGCAGCCATTCAAAGTGAGTTGTACTTAGGCGTTTGCCTTGCGGGAGGTCTAGTCGTTTTCTTTGCCTCCTCGCGTGTCGCTACGCAATGGAATCGAGTCATGATTATGGATGCGATTGGGCTCGGAGTATTTGCGGCCATTGGAGCGGCAAAAGGTCTGGCATTTGGTCTCGGCCCGATAGGAGTGATGATCATGGCTGCGCTAACTGCAACGGGCGGAGGAGCGGTGCGAGATATCTTGGTGCGAGAGGTACCTGCCGTCATTAAACATGACTTTTATGCTACGGCTGCGTTGCTTGGAGGAGCAGCACTCCTAGGCGCTGATGCATTGGGCTGGTCATCCTGGGTCCAGATTTGGACGGCAATAGGAGTAACGAGTGGCTTGCGCTTCTACGCGATGACTCGTGGAGTTGGATTACCTAAAGTAAACGTAAGCAAAGAGGGCGATGCATGAGCAAGGAAGACCGGAAAGTCATTGCAGCGGCATTGGCTGCATTTATACTGGCGGGCCTTAGCGGTGTGTTTTTTCGATGGGGT
>DKOG01000146.1 GCA_002469915.1 Bacteroidetes bacterium UBA7368 | reverse complement strand
AATCTCCGAACTGAGCTTCCCAAACGACTAGTGCATTTGGATGAGCTACCGAGTAACCGTATTCGAATCCACAAACTGCGTATTCTGAAAGCAGTGAATCGTAAATCCCAAGCGACTCCTGTGTCGGTTGGATGTGATTTAGCGGAATGTACTCGCTGCCATCTTGTTGGTCGTACAGAACGGCATGACGATGTGAGAACGTTCCTCGTCTGGAATCCTGACCACTAATGCGGATTTCGGTATTGTCTAGAAGAATACTTCCGAAGGCCAATGCTTCAGCAAATCCCCAATCAATTCGTTTCTCATCGAAATACAGCTTTTCCCTCCGGGAGAACTGTCGAGTGAGTTTTTTATGGACATTAAATTCCATTGGGTGATTGGTCAAGGCACGTACGATGGCTTCCAGATTCTCTTCTGGTACGGCCGTTTCCACCACAGGTAAAGACTTCTGTACTTTCGATTTGATCAGGTCCTCGGAAGAAGGAGCCTCCCGGTCGCTAATTTCTTTGGTGCGTTCAAATGCTTCCTGCAGACGTGAACGATAATCGTCCAATATGCTTTCCGCTTCTTCCGGCGTCATGTCTCCTCGCCGCAGTAGCAGCTCAGTGTACATTTTTCGAGGAGACCGTTTGGCCTCGATCTTCTTGTAGAGAAGGGGCTGCGTGTAGGTTGGTTCGTCCCCTTCATTATGACCGCGGACGCGGTAGCACAACATGTCAATTACCACATCCTTGTTAAAGGCTTGGCGGTATTCCAACGCAAGACGAGCCACTCTCGTACAGGCTTCAGGGTCATCTCCATTCACATGGAAAATAGGTGCCTGAATCATACGTGCACTATCCGTCGCGTATTGAGAACTTCTGGCATCTGAAGGACCCGTTGTAAATCCAATCTGGTTGTTAATAACGATATGAATCGTGCCGCCAGTTCGGTATCCGGGTAGTTGGCTTAGGTGTAGCGTCTCAGCCACCACGCCCTGTCCGGCAAACGCTGCATCTCCGTGGATCAGCATCGGAATGACGGAATCCAGGTAATCATTGTCCGGATTGTCCGGTGCATGCCGCCTAGCCTCTTGCTTGGCTCGTACCATGCCCTCTACAACCGGGTTAACGGCCTCCAGATGGCTTGGGTTGGAGGCCAGCACCACTCCGATTTTATGGCCATCAGGAGCTTCGTGTTCGCTCGAGGAGCCTAGGTGGTACTTGACATCACCTGAGCCTTGTGTAGTTGTAGGATCCAGATTCCCCTCGAACTCTGAGAAGATGACCTCATAGGGTTTGTTCATGATGTTGGCCAGCACATTGAGTCTTCCTCTATGTGCCATTCCCATCACAACGCCTCCTACTCCTTTTTCTGCGGCATCTGAGAGGATGCGGTCCAGCATAGGGATTACGGTTTCCGATCCCTCCAGAGAGAAACGCTTGTGCCCGATATACTTCGTATGTAGGAACGTTTCAAATGCCTCTGCGGCATTCAGTTTCTGCAGCATTCGGCGCTTCTCTTCGTCGGATGTCGCAAAATCCGTTTCACCCGGTTCAATACGTTCTGTAATCCACTTTTTCTCTTCTGGTGAAGAGATGTGCATGAACTCAACTCCGATTTGCCGCGTGTAGGTTCGCCGAAGAATATCCAGAATGCCTCTGAGAGGAAGCATGTCTTTGCCTCCTAGTCCGCCGGTCACAAACTTTCGGTCCAGGTCCCAAATGGTCAGTCCGTAAGTGGCTGGATCCAATTCAGGATGGGCAACCCAGGCGTAACCTAGAGGATTCACATCGGCCTGCAAATGGCCTCGAACGCGGAAAGCCCGGATTAACTGAAGGACACTTGCTTCCTTATGGATGACATCGATCTCGGAAAGCTTCCCGCTCGTGCCTACTCGCGGTGTCGTATCTGTGGCCAAGGTCCACGGCTGATAAGGAACAGCGAGGTCAGCAAAAATTTCTGAGTAGAATCCGTGCTCACCACGGAGCAGTTGCTCGATGTGTGCCAAGAAGGCCCCACTTTCTGCGCCCTGAATCACTCGGTGGTCGTACGTCGATGTGATCGTCATAACCTGAGAAATCCCGGTCTGACTGATTACCTCAGGAGGGAAAGCATAGTATTCAGAGGGATATCCAATGGCGCCGACTCCGACAATAACCCCTTGGCCGGGCATGAGGCGTGGCACACTTAGATTGGTACCAATCATTCCGGGATTGGTAAGCGTGGCGGTCGTGTGCTGGAAATCAGCAATGGTAAGTTTGTTGTCTCGGGCTCGCTTTACGATGTCGTTGTACGTGCCAAGTAACTGGGCAAAGTTCATCAAGTCGGCGCTCTTGATATTCGGTACCAAAAGCGTACGCCTACCGCGGCGCTCAATATCAATGGCAAGCCCCAGGTTCACGGCATGCGGTACGACATGTATGTGCCCGTCATCGCCTTCCCGATATGTCGTATTCATGGACGGGAATTTTTTCATCGCCTGCACGATAGCCCAAGCGATGAGGTGTGTAAAAGACACCTTATTTCCACCCACTAGACGCTGATGCTCGTTGATCAGCGTCCGGTTTTCTGCCATGAGCTTTACGGGGACGGTTCGAACCGAGGTAGCCGTTGGTACTTCGAGGCTCGCCTGCATATTCTCAACGATTGTTGCTGAGGGGCCTCTAATGGGCTTTTCACTCGCATAATCCTCGGAAACCGGCTTGGACTTCGGCTCTGCCTTTGCATCCGGGGTCGGTTCTGTTGGAACAGCCCGTGCTTCGGTAACTGCTATGAACCCTTCGTCGGGAGTAAAATCCTGAAAGAACTCTTTCCAGCTTTCGCCTACACTGTCAGGATCTTGTAGATACTGACGGTAAAGTTCTTCGATGTAGCCTGTGTTAAAGCCTAATGTGCTCACGGTTTCGGTGTGCTGGTGGCGTTAAGGGATAAAAATAAGGGAGTCGGTCAACGATACCGGTTTTAAACTGATTCACCCAACGAGATGATATTGCGAGATTCAGCAAAGATTCAAAGCGTTTACAACCATTTTCGTTCGCGATACCATGAAATGGTCTCGGTAATTCCGGTGCCTAGGTCCTTTTCCGGGGCATATCCAAACGTTGATTGGGCCAATGAACTATCACAACGAAGCGTTGCCCTCACTATTTCACGGGCCTTTTCTTTGTTCAATGGCGGATAAAACCCAAATATGTTTCCAATCGTTTCTGCTACGTTGCCGATAGCTGGGACCAACGCCGGTGGGATGGGAAGGGTCAATACATTTCTGTTCAACGCTGTCTTGGCTGCGTCTCTGATTTCTCCCCAGGAATAATCCTGCTCGCCACCCAAGAAAAAGGTTTTACCTTCGGCTTCCGGGTGGAAGGCGGCTTGAATCATTCCCGTCACGAGGTCATCTACGTGTACGAGGCTCAGCGCCGTTGTTTTGGCGGACCCAACAACTGGGCACAGGCCGGAGGAAAGGGTTTTGAAAAATGTAAAGATGTCGGTTTCTCTGGGGCCATACACCGCCGGGGGACGCAGGATTGTTATTGGAAAATCATGCCCTGCAGCGACTTGCTCCATTTCCGCCTTACTTCTCCCATACTGACTCACTGGGTTGAACGGAGTGGATTCGTTGGCAACTGCGCCGGGTGCCTCTCCAATAGCAGCGAGGCTACTGGTCAGTACGATGCGTTTCAGGGTTGATGACTTCCGCGCTAAGCGGATGAGTCGGTCCGTACCCAGCACATTCGCCTCATAGAAATCATTCCAGTCCCTTGCGCGGGTTAATGCTGCCACATGAAAGACGTGGGTTACGTCTTTCATGGCGGCTTCCAGAACGGCACTATCTGCCAGCGTTCCGCGAACCACTTTTATGTTTAGACCAGAAAGCCACTTTTCATCCGTACGAACGAGGCATCGGACTTCCCTGCATCCTACCGATAACAGGCGTTCAGCTAGATGACTTCCTACGAATCCAGTTCCTCCGGTGAGGAAGACCGTTGAATCATGTAAGGATGAGTCGGGCAGAATCACTTTTTCCTCAGTAGAGCGACAGATTCAATATGATGGGTGTGTGGAAAGAGGTCCACAGGCTGCACTTTTTCTACGTCATACACTTCACTCATCATGGCCAAGTCGCGGGCCTGTGTCAGAGGGTTACACGATATGTAAACGAAGCGATCAGGTGCTAAGGCCGCGATCTGGGCAACGACTTTAGGATGCAGGCCCGCACGAGGTGGATCTACAATTAATACATTGGGCGTGCCGTGTTTGGCGATGAACGAGGAATTGAATAGACGCAGCATGTCCCCCGTTACAAAGCTCACATTTTCAATTTTATTGTCTTCTGCATTTCGACGCGCATTCTGGACAGCCTCTTCAATAAGCTCAACGCCAACTACATGCTTAACGTGCGGAGCTAGGTAGCACGTAATGGTGCCTGCCCCACTGTACAGGTCGTAAACGAGATCGTCGGGCTTTAGCTCTGCAAATTCGGCTGCCACTTTGTACAGTATTTCTGCCTGAACCGTATTGGTCTGGAAGAAGGCATTAGAGGCAATTTCAAACGTCGCATCTCCAATCCGATCGTGAATGACTCCGTCTCCGAAAACAGTGTGCATCTCTGAACCGAAGGCCGTTTGGGCAGGAGTAGAGTTGATCGTATTGACCAGTGTGGTGACCTGCGGGAATTCCTTCTTCAGGAATTTTGAAAATACTTTGATTCGGTCGATATCGTAGTGGCTCGTGACCAGATTAATCATCAACTCGTCGGTATTACGAGCTTCACGTATCACGAGGTGTCTGAGGTAACCCACATGCTTGCGGGGATGCCATGGCTTCCAGTCTTTCTTTAACGCGAAGGCACGGACTCCATTCACAATCGAAGCACTCAACTCGGACTGTAGGTGGCACTCGGTTAGATCAAGAACTTTTGCAAAGTTACCGGGGACATGGAGACCCAACGCGAAAGAGGTATCAAATTCATCTCCGGATGAAATCTCGTCTGGAGTCAACCAGCGACCTGCGCTGAAGCTGAATTCCATTTTGTTTCGGTAGTAATAGGTCTCTTCGGCGCCAATCGTACCTAACACTTCTACAGACTCAAACCCACCATGATGCTCAAAAGCATCCTGAACGGATTGTCGTTTGGCATCGAGCTGTGCTTGATAGTCCACATGCTGCCACTTACAACCTCCGCAGGTCAGGAAATACTTGCATTTGGGATCGGTCCGGAGCGGACTGGGTTCCAAAATGTCGACCAGGGCGGCTTCAGCAAATTTCTTCCGCTTCTTGAATACCCGGGCTGTGATTTTGTCTCCGGGAACAGCGCCCGCTACAAAAACCACGTAACCGTCCAGACGTGAGAGGGATTTACCCTTATCTGCAAACTTCTCGATTTCCAGTTCGACTATTGAGCCTTTTTTCAACGCGCTAACTCCGGGTTGTTGGTGGTGTCCGAGCAGGGGAGTATGATATCAGAATGTGTGTCCGATGCCAAACTGTAGTACCGGCTTAGAGAATTGGTCTGGCATGAAATCACCTTGGCGGCGAGGGTCATGGACTTTATAGGCCACGTCCAACCGCACGATGATATACTCCCAACCAAGCCGCAGTCCAATGCCTGCGCCGACTCCAAGTTCTCCGGGAAAGTCACCAATTCTGAATCTTCCATCGGAACTGCCCGGATTACGGGGGCCTAACCATACGTTTCCGGCATCCGCAAAGACGGCTAAAATCCAGTTTGCAGAGAACAGATTTCGAAGGGCAATCGTTCGCAGCTCGGCAGACATTTCAATTTTGATATCGCCACCTAGAATGTTGGATCCGTCGGTTTCGGCCACCAGAGAGTCTGAATCAGATGTAAATCGAGCCGATCCTGGCCCTAATTCTCGCAAACGCCAAGCCCGTACCGAGTTGGCTCCTCCCGAATAAAAGCGTCGATCGAACGGAACGATGTCCGACTTGCCCGTGGGATGTGCGACACCGGTGAAAAACTTCCAAGCAAATACATTCCGATTATTGAGGGAATGATATCTCCGGATATCTGCTGAAAAGCGCAGGTACTGGCGATAGATCATTCGGCCACCGCTGCCACTACCCCCAAAAACACCGAGACCCGGCAGACTTCCTTCTACCCTAGAAGGGGTAAAGACAAAGTCATCTAGGATACGTCCCATGTTGCCACCCACTTCGGCAGAGACCTCTCTGAAGTGTCCGCTATCCCTTCGAAACGGATCAGACGTAGCCGACCTCAATGTGTATCGAAGCGCATTATTAAACTGCGGTCGGGTGTAGTCTTCGATGATCTGGGCCCGTTGAACAGCGTCCCCAACAGCGTCGAGTACATCATCTAGAAATATATCCTTGAATCCAGTCAGCGTGTCAGGATTGGAAACGGTGATATCTACCAGATCTATGATGGATGTCAGGGACTCGGTGTGCCGGAGCTCGAATCTGTAACGGGCTCCGCCTCGTCCCCTGAGAGTCAGCTTTAGGGCATCGCGCCTAGCGGCAAGAAGGCTAAGAGATACCTGGCTCCTTGCATCGTAAAGTCTTGAAAATCGGTCCAAACGTCCAAATGGAAACGTCAGGTATGGATACGACAAACTTGCACTGGATTCCCACTGGGCGGAGGTGAATCCTCCGAAACCCCCAATGTCGGCGGCTAAACTTCCCGTAGATCGGATTCGGAAGGATTCACCTCCGCCAAATAGATTTACATTGGAGTAGGTGACTCCGAGACCGGCGCCCAGTTCGTTTTCCGTATCTGCGAGGGCTCCACTGCGTTGCTGCATGAAGGTCTCAAACCGAATTTGGTGTCGGACTCGAGTCTGAAGATTCAACACATGTGATAGACGTACATCCGATGAGTCGGGAATCTGGGCATCAATAGCTGTGAAGGAGAACACACCGGTGGCATCGAGACGGCGTTTGGTCGCGATCAGGCGAGATTGATCATAGCGATCTCCGGGCCTGAATTGAAGCGTTCTCGTTAGGAGATCGAAATCCAGTTTTTCTTCTCCCTGCATGCGCGAAGTAATGGCACCGCCTGCATTATCTGAAGAGGAAGAAGCGAGATATAGACTATCCGTTCGGATCGAGACTGGGGGCTCTGGGCCTGTGACTTCGTAATGCAGGTCACCAAACCTGAATCGTGGGCCCAGCTTCACATCCATGGTCACATCAAACGAATCAGCCAACACGGGATAGACTACGGCGTGAATGGAATCTCTACCCACAAAGGCGAACCCTCTTTCGCGTAAATACGTCATGATTCGGCGACGCTCTTCGGCCAGAATAGGCTCAGAGTAGCGCATATTCCGGGGCTTCCAAGTCAGTGAATCATCGCTCGTTACGGTTCCAGAGGAAACGAGTGAGTTGCTGGTAATGTCCGATTTTTCGGAAGCCGTTAATACGTCTAGGCCATTGAATTTGAATGTTCGAACGTGGGTAGGGTGGCCAGCGGTAATTTGAAAGTTGACGCTGACTTCTCCTTTTGTGGTATCCGAGGCTAGACTGGCCACTATATCCGCGCTCCTAAATCCTTCTCGCTGGTAGAAAAGTCGGAGTTGTTCGATATCTGTGGCGAACACGACAGAATCAAAAAGGGCCGGCGGTTCGCCGATTCCCATGAACATACGACCGAAAAATCCGCCCTCTAGTTTCTGGTCACCCAGATTATAGAGCCAGCGCCACCAATGAACACCTGGGATTCCGATTAACCGCCTATTGCGACGGGTACGAATGTATAACTTGAGTTGGTCGTCGGGGAAAAACGGATCGCCCGTAAAGGTGACGTCCGTTACGAGAAGGCTATCATTTTGCGCAAAGTCCTGTGCCAGGGCGTCCGATGGCAAAAGCGACACCAGGATACCGAGAAGGCAGAGGGCAAAAATCACGCACCGTTTTGGTAGCGTTGCCCGCCTGGTCACTACTCTTCCTCGTAGTAGAAGTCGTCGTCTTGTGTGGGAAAGTCGGGCCATACTTCTTCGATACTTTCGTAAGGCTCACCATCGTCTTCCATAGCCTGCAAGTTTTCTACGACTTCCAGGGGTGCGCCTATGCGATCGGCATAGTCGATCAACTCCAACCGTGTTGCAGGCCAGGGAGCGTCTTCGAGATGTGAGGCAAGATCTAAGGTCCAGTACATCGATTCGTATCTAACAGTTCAAAATGACCGTTCGCAGGACGATAGGTTGCCAACGGGTAAATTGCAAGGGAAGAATTGAGTTAAGTAGCCTGAGGGAGCTTTAGGTTTCTAAAGTCAGGTACCGGTTAGCTTCAGGTTTAGTCGAAAATAAGGGTAGTGTTTTCTGACTGGGCCAACAAACGCTCGTATTCTGCGGGTGTTACAGACGGTGCAAAGAAAAACAAAGGATTTAATTTACGATTCTGCAGGTCCCGAACTTCATAATGGAGGTGAGGGGCCTCTGAAAGGCCGGTATTCCCACTGTAACCTATTAGGTCTCCTCTGTTAACAGCTCGTCCTTTTCGGATGCCAGTTTCAATTTTAGACAGGTGAGCAAAGACCGTTATGTAGCCAGCCGTCTCATGCTTGACCTTGATATAGCGGCCTAATCCGGCTCCGGATTTAGCTTCCAAAATGATTCCATCTCCTGTCGCATAAACCGGAGTCCCAACGGGCGCATGGAAATCTAAACCGGGATGCATGCGTGAAATTTTGAGTACGGGATGGAATCGAATGCCAAATCCAGAAGTTATGCGACCGTTTACCGGGAGTATTGCAGGCATTTCGTTCAATTCTACCTGTTGCGAGGCAGCCAATCCGGCGAGCTCACGGTAGCTTTCATTCTGCAAGAGAAGTTGACGTTCAAGTCGATCAATCTTCGATGCTGTTTCCGTCAAAATGGAAGATGTGGGCACACTAAAACGGCTAAACTCAGGATATGGGTCGCTTCCCCCAACACCAACCTGAAGCACGTCTTCGGATAAATCTCCCGCGTTCAGAAGCGTTCGGTAGAATTCCTTGTCCATGTTCTGGAGTAAGGCCAATTCGTCCGTGACTACATCGATCCTACCGGTAACGGATCGTAGTTGACGCTGAAGCGCCTCGTTTTCATCCTGCAAAGCCAATTCCTGAGGGGTCTGTATGACCTGATCGAATCCCCAGGTAACGACCGATGCAGCAACCAGTGCAAACAAACCTATCGCAAGAGCCCAATACGCAATGCGTTTTTTAGATTCCTGAACCTCTATGAACGAGCATGTTTGTTCGTCAAAGGTGTAGGTGCGTGTTTTGGACATGGTCTGAGAGACAGCCTTAATAAGAAGGCAATGTGCGGGTAGGTACAAGAGTGGGAAGATAGTCCCTTTGGGTGGCGAGGTCAATACGTATGTGTACTACGGGTCTCGTTTTAAAAGTGAATTTATCCTACGGGATTTAGGGAGATACGGCATCAACTTCTATTTCAACCAACATTTCCGGATGGATTAGTTTTGATACTTCCACCATGGTTGATGCCGGTCGGATGTCGCTGAAAACCTCCCCATGGGCGCGGCCAACTGCTTCCCAATCGTCGATGTTCGTCACAAACATGCGTGTTCGAACGACCTGAGTCAAATCGGCTCCTGCCATTTCCAGCGCCTTTTTGATGTTACTGAAGATCTGCACGGTTTGTCCATAGGCATTGTCAGCGTGCACAATATGACCCTCTTCATTCGTGGCCGTGGTGCCAGAGACGAACACAAAGGGTCCTGTTCTAACGGCGCGGGAGTATCCGACTCGTGATTCCCAGGGTGCCCCGGAGCTAAAGGTTTCTCTTTTCATAGTTGCAAAGAAGAGGAAAACGTCCCCCATTTTATACTGGGAGTCGGCGGATGATAATGATAGAAAGATCGTCGCTTTGTCTCGCGGTCCGGACAAATTCATCTACGGATTGTACGATGCGTTCACCCACGGAGCGTGCACTCATTCCATGCGTGTATTTGACGAGATCAAAAAAGCGTTCATCGGAATAAAACCTGCCAATTTCATTACGAGCCTCCGGTACACCATCCGAATAGAGAATGAAAAGGTCGTCGTCACTCAAAGAGACGGATGCTTTTTCGAACGAAGCACTACGGGTTAACCCGATGGCTGGGCCACTTTGCTTGAATTCTTCGAACCCATCTTGGTTGATGCGAATAGGAGGGTGGTGGCCAGCATTCACGAACGTGACTTCCCCAGATTCTGAATTCAATTCTACGTGGATCAGAGAGGCAAATCGACTGGGCAGTCCATCGCGCATTGCAATCTGATTAAGGCGATCTGTTCTGGGAGCCAGGTCGTCGTATTCCGTGGCAATGGCCCTGAGTGTAGCCTGCATTTTTGCTGCCATCAGCGCGGCTGGTAATCCTTTTCCAGCTACGTCGCCAAGAGAAAGAGCGAGTCGGTTTTGCGAAGTGGTCAGGTGATCAATTAAATCACCGCCCACTTCATTGGCCGGCCGGGAATGCATCCAAATCTCCCAGCCTTCAAGTTCTGGCGTATCGGCGGGCATAATCGCCAACTGCACTGCGCGACCTTCATTTAGCTCATCTTTGGCCGTGATCTTATCCTTCAATTCGAGGCCCAGCACAAAAAGAAGACTCAGAATCCCGGCAATGACTTGTAAGTCGTCATTAGAATTACCCTGAATGGCAAGGAGTACACCTACCAACAAAATAATTCGCCGGACGGGGGTCAATTTTAAAAATAAGCTCCGCGCCATGTACCAGGTGATGAGAATACTGCGCATCATCGAACCCTTAGTCGTCAAATGTTGACGTTCGTCCTCATCTAAAAAGAAGTCATAGGACTCCATCATGTCTCTTTTTAACGTAGAAGGGATTTCGCTGGTGCCTAGGTCATCTAGCATGGATCGCGTAAAGCGAGACGCATTGTCGACTGTTTCTTTAAATTTTTCTTTCGTCTCGTTCATCTTTTCTGAATTCAATGGGGTGTCTGCGCGCTATACGCAGCGGAGTTCTGTTGGGTGCAATATTTTAATCACACAATCTAACTCGTAGATTCGGTAGCCTTCAACTCAATACTCTGAGCGCATATGGATTGGATCGTACTGCTTCCGCCTATTTTGGCCATTGGCCTCGCCTTGTGGACCAAAGAGGTCTATCTATCTCTTTTGGCTGGTCTATGGCTGGGCACCACCATTCTTGTTGGGGGTAACCCGCTAATGGGTATGCGCGAGTTGATTGATCAACTTGTAGCTGTATTCGAGGACCCGAGTAATACGCGCATTTTGTTATTCAGCTTGTTGGTCGGTGGTCTCATCGCGTTGGTGCAAGCTTCCGGCGGCGTCAACGGATTTATTGAGTGGGCATCCAGTAGGGGCTGGGGACAAACGAAAAGGGGAGCAGAACTTCTGGCCTGGATGATTGGAATGGTCATTTTTGTTGAGTCTTCCATCACGTGTCTCATTGTTGGAGCGGTTAACAGACCTCTGTTTGACCGCCTGAAAATCCCTCGGGAAAAACTGGCCTTCTACTGCGATTCAACCAGTGCTCCTGTATGTATGTCTATCCCACTCAATGGATGGGGGGCTTTCGTGCTAGGACTTATAGCCGCTCAGGGAGTTACAGATGGTGCCGTTGGTCTCTTGGCTTCATCGCTCGTGCTGAATTTTTACGCGATTTTTGCCATCGTTTTTTCGCTTGTACTGGCGCTGACGGGTTGGAGTTTTGGGGGTATGAAGAGGGCCGAAATGAGAGCCCTGGAAACGGGTGCTTTGATTCGCGATGGGGCGGTCCCTTTAGTGGCTGCGGAAATCGTTGAGCTGGAGCCTGTTCCAACCTCTGGCAGCAAGGCTCGGCATCTGATCGTACCCATATTGGTCATGGTGGGCACCATTTTCTTTGGCCTCTATGTGACTGGAGAAGGAGTCATCATGCAAGGAAGTGGGTCTACATCGGTGTTATGGGCGGTTATCGCCGCCGTGGGCATAGCGATGGTAATGTACGCTTTGCCAGGATCTGGTAAGGACGGTGCAGCGCTCATGAATCCACGCGACTCCATGGCCTTAGTGTTGAAAGGATCCGGTGGTTTGATCGGAATGGTTGTGCTTGTTGCGCTCGCCTTTGCTTTAGGTCAGGTTTCCAGGGCACTTGAAATGGGGCCCTATATCATCAGTGTAGTCGGAACAGAATGGCCAACTTGGTGGCTGCCCGCTCTCATCTTTATAGTGGGTTCTTTTATTTCATTCACGCTTGGGTCCTCATGGACGGGTTTCGCCATACTGATTCCCATCGCGCTTCCTTTGGCTGAGGGTCTGGGGCTTTCAATGCCCCTCATGTTGGGAGCAGTATTGGCTGGCGGTGTATTCGGAGATCACGCTTCACCCCTTTCCGACACCTCGTTGATTGCGAGCATGTCGGCTGCAAGTGATCATGTGGACCATATTAACACGCAACTTCCCTATGCGTTGTCCCTCGCAGGATGTACGGTCGTTGCGTTTTTAATAGCGGGTCTGGTCATGTAATTGGGTCGGGCAGTAGGTCTCATTCCAATGTATTGTGAATTGAACTGAAACCTGATTGCGACGAGAACATAACAGTGTTAAGTTCTGTGATCCCCGCCCAGCTTAGGCCCTTACGACCGAAACATGAAAGACTCTCTAAACGAACTACACCCTACTGCGCCATTGTCTGCTTACGAGAAGGCGGTAGAAGAAGGAGTGGATCCTCGTTGTATTCCGCAGTACCTCGATGGCCCGGTGCCGGTAGGCTCAGACATCGTTAAACCGGTGTATTCGGATCAGCATAACGAGAATTGGAAGCATCTCTTCAATCGGCAGATGGATTTGCTTCCTGGTCGGGCGGGTGAGGCGTACATGCACGGAGTCCATTTGATGGGCATGAACGATGGCGGGATTCCTGCTCTTGCTGACTTGAGTAACGCATTGAATAGTGCCACGGGATGGCAGGTAGGTCGAATTCCAGGTCTATTGCACGAAAAAGACTTTTTCGATCTGATTTCTAAGCGTATTTTCCCTTCTACCGACTACATCCGTGAAGAAAATGAGCTGGATTACACACCGGCTCCAGACTGTTTTCATGATATGTTCGGCCACATGCCGATGCTCGCACAGCCTTCGGTAGCCGATTTCTATCAGATGTTTGGCCAATCCGCGCTTCATGCTACCGGCATGCAGCAGACCCATTTAGAGAGACTGCATTGGTTCACAATTGAGTTTGGATTGATTCGTCAGGCAGAAGGGCTACGCGTATTTGGCGCAGGCATCATGTCCTCGAAAGAAGAAGCGCTTCACGCTCTTTCCGACGAAGTTGAAGTCATCCCCTTCTCGCTGGAGACAGTAATCCAACAGGAATACGAAGTCTGGAATCTACAGCCAACTCTTTTTGCACTGGACTCATTCGATCAACTGGTCGACGAATTTCGCTTCTGGAGTTCCAAGCAAGGTCTGGCTGCCTAAAGTTGATCTAGACGGAATATATTTTCTCGATGTATTCCAGCAACATGCGGTGCGCGCTGAACTTGTAGGTTAATCCTTTCATGGCGGATCGGATCATTGCAATCCATTCGTCGGGTCTCCCTTTTTCGCCTCGTGAATAGAACAACGGAATAACAGCGTTTTCCAAAAGGTCGTAAAGCAGTTCGGCATCTCTTGGATCCTGAACAGATGGGTCTTCATACTCATGCGAAGCATTGTCTCCGATGGACCAACCATTCGTGCCGTTGTAGCCCTCTGGCCACCAACCGTCCGGAATAGACAAGTTTAGGCCACCGTGAATGGCCACTTTTTGTCCACTTGTTCCACTCGCTTCCATCGGGCGGCGCGGGTTATTCAGCCAGACATCGCATCCAGAAATGAGCTTGCGACCAATCTCCATGTTGTAGTTTTCCAGAAATATCAAGCGGCCATTGAATGCTGACCGATGGGACAACTCATAGATTTTCTGAATGAACGCTTTGCCACCTTCGTCTTGGGGATGGGCTTTGCCAGCATAAATAACTTGTATCGGACGATCTGAATGCTGAAATAATTGGGTGATACGTTCGATATCAGAAAACAGAAGAGGGGCCCGCTTATACGTCGCAAATCGACGCGCAAAACCGATCGTCAAGGCGTCTCTGTTCAGCATAGCATCCTGCGACATGGTCTGTGTGCGGATGTGTGCGTTAACAAACGAAATAAGGCTGGATCGGAGTCGGTTTCTGTATTCCCAAATGGCCCGATCAGAAACCTGATCAATGCGATCCCAAGTAGCCTGGTTTTCTCTGTCGGCGGTCCAGGATCCAAGATGTACGTCTAGGAAGGAGCGCGATGCGGGAGCGGCCCAGGTGGGGAGATGGATGCCATTGGTGATATGAGTGATTGGCACCTCTGCAGGGGCGAGATCCGCAAATAGGTGGTTCCACTGATGTCTCGCCACCTTTCCGTGTAACTCGGAAACCCCATTGGCTGATCTCGATAATTTCAGCCCCAAGACAGTCATGGTAAATTCTTCACCTCCATCCTCGGGATGTACTCGGCCGTACGACAGCATATCGTATTCGGAAAACCCAATTTCATCTCGAAATCCTGCTAATGTGGAAGTAAACAGGTTGGGTTCGAATCGATCGTGACCAGCAATGACAGGGGTATGTGTAGTGAATACACAGGATGCGCGAGTTGCTTCTTCAGCTTCTTGCCGAGATAAGCCTGCTGCTAGGTGCTCGCGGACCATTTCGAGTGTTAGAAAAGCACAATGACCTTCATTCATGTGATGCACATCGAATGATTCGCCAATAGCCCGTAAAAACCGTAGTCCGCCAATACCAAGAATGATTTCTTGCTGGATACGTGTGTATCGATTTCCCTGATACAGACGGCGAGTTAAGAAGCGTATTTCGTACGGGTTTGCAGCGAAGTCGGTATCCAGGAGGTACAATGCCGTCTTTCCAACACACACTTTCCATGCTCTGAGGTGGATAGGCTGATGCCCCGTGTGTACGGTAACCGTGATGGGTGCGCCGTCTTCGTCCACAACCAGCTCAACGGGTTGCTCGGTAGAATCAATGGCTGGGTAATCATCGTGCTGAAGACCTTTTGGGTCGAAATACTGCCTGAAATACCCATCTCTTAAAAACAAGCCTACGGCGGTAAAGCGAAGCCCGACGTCCGAGGCCGCCTTGACGTGATCCCCGGCAAGTATGCCTAGGCCTCCAGAATACAACGGGAGGCTTTCGTGCAGTCCGTATTCCATACAGAAATACGCCGTTTTGGGTGCATCTTGGTTTTCACCCGGCGACTCCATGTATTCTTTGAAACTGCGGTACACCGAATCCACTTCCGCCTGAACCTGAGGGTCGGTAAGCACGTCTGCACGAGCGAGTTTCAGGGCAATGTTCGGATTATTTCCCGAAGCCTGAAATGCGTCTCGATTCAGTCGTTGAAAAAGGGTGAGGGCTTCTGGGTGCCAGCTCCACCAGAGATTTCGGCTGATTTCGTGTAATTGTTCGCGAGTAGTCATGAAAGAGATATTGAGGTCCGAGGTCGTTCTGTGTAAACGCTTACATGGCGATCCAGAAAAAATCCCGCCCGTTTTGACGGTCGGGAGGATCGCTATGCCGCTCGAAGGGTTAAAGCGCGCTTGAGCGGGGCAAATATACGTAGATCTCGTTCGCAATTCGACTGCCTTTGTCGGATCTATCTTGCTTTTTTACCTTCATCTACCTTTTTCTTGAAATCCTTTTCTGCAGAGCACATTCTTAAAGAAGCCCTGGACGTTGCGCGTACTCGGAAGGAAAAGCCATCTTCCAGAGAATTTGAGTGGATGTTTGAAGCTTCTACGGGACTGACAAGGTTGGCGCGGTTGTCCCAGCCAGATGCAACAATCGATACCGCATCCCGAAATCGCTTTTTGGAAATGTGTGAGAGAAGGATGGCTGGAGAACCGGTGCAGTACATCTTGGGAGAAGCCTCCTTTTTTGGCTATACCTTCCGAGTGAACTCAGCGGTATTGATTCCAAGGCCGGAAACAGAGCTTCTGGTAGAATGGGTGCTTGAGCAGTCTAATCTGCCTCCTGGTGCAAAACTCCTAGATATTGGTACCGGTTCAGGGTGTATTCCAATTACAGTTGCTTTACAGAACAGCGAAATAGCGTGTTCAGGAATAGACCTATCTGCTGATGCTTTAGAAGTAGCACGGCTTAATGCCACATCGTTGGGAGCTTCGGTCCGTTTTTCGCAATTAGACCTGTATTCTGAGTCCTTCGTATCGGAGCTTGACGTGCCGTTTGATGTACTGATCTCTAACCCCCCGTACATTCCGGATAGTGAAAGCGTGACGTTGTCTACGGAAGTCAGAGACCACGAACCGGGATTGGCACTTTTTTGCGGTACAGATCCGCTGCTTTTCTACAGAAAAATTGCTGATTTAGCCCCTCTGGTACTTAAAAAAGCGGGTAAAATAGCCGTAGAGGTTCACGCTGACTTTGGTTCGGACGTTCTAGAGATGTTTGTACATTCGGGCTTGCGCAACACGGAAATAATACACGACTTGTCGAATCGAGAACGAATCGTTGTTGCTGAAGTTGACTGAGCAAGGTTGACGAGGTTAGCATTATCGGCAGTGTTAGCAAAGCCGAGGCTTAAGCACCCACCATAGGGGTCGATCACCTAGTTGAAGGTTAAACACCATTTTATAGTGTATAGAAGTCGAAAATTAGTTTGGATCTCAGGATTGCTATCCTGGAGTTTGCTCATCGCAGGATGTGCACAGCCTCGGTATATATCCACGCCATCGCCCGTGCGAAGCTCTGTTGAGTCGGTCGCATTCACTTCTATGGCTGACCGAATAGATATCGTTGACCAGGCGACTTCGGCTCTCATCTCTTCCAATTTTTCTATTACTCTGGCCAACGATCGTATAGGTCTAGTTCAAACAGATTACGTGTCTGTTAGTACTGTTCAACAAGCGCTGGCAGATACCCTGGCTCATGTACCAGACTTGGATAACTTGCTCATGAAAGTGGCCATAAATGCTGAAGAGCGCGATGAATCCGTGTTTGTTCAGATTAAAGGGACGTTTCAGCGCATATCGGGCCAAACAAGGCCTATGGATAATCTTATTGGATTGTACTGGCTTGAGCAGCTGGCTAACGAGATTGCTACTGGGGTGGATGCTCAATATGTCCATGAACTCGATAAGGAGACCTATGCCACGCTGATCAGTGATCTTTCAACGGAAGACTCCAAACGCGCCAACACCGGACTGCGCGGTGCGATGAAAGCTGGTGGTATTTTGGTGGTGGTATTGTTTGCACTCACGTTACTTGCGGGCTCATTTGGACCCACGCCTACGTCTACTTCGACTACCGCTCTTTAGGCAAGAATGGTAACTCGTTTATGTCTACATTTATTTTAATCGGAATCCCCCCAATTTCTGAATACTCATGCCTAGAATCGCACTGATTCAGCAGTCTGCATCAGCAGATTCGAAAGCAAACCTGCAAAAAGGTCTAGAAAACGCACGTGCGGCCATTGAGAATGGTGCAAAAATTATCGTTTTCCCCGAACTGGCTTTTTCCACGTTTTTCCCGCAGAAGCGTTTGGAAGGCGACCGATTTGATCTAGCAGAACCTGTTCCTGGCCCAACAACCGATGTTTTTGTTGATTTGGCCCGAAAGGAAGGCGTTGTCATTGTACTAAATCTGTATGAGCGGGACGGTGATTGTGCCTACGATTCCTCTCCTGTGATAGATGCCGATGGCACTATTCTAGGGGTAACCCGGATGATGCACATCACGCAGTACGAATCGTTTTTTGAGCAGGATTACTACGATCCCGGAAACACGGGAGCTCCTGTCTACGATACGGCTCATGGTCGAATTGGCGTATCAATTTGTTACGATAGGCACTACCCCGAGCATCTGCGATCCATGGCCTTACAAGAAGCTGATGTAGTAGTGATCCCACAAGCGGGTGCGGCTGGTGAGTGGCCTGAGGGCGTCTTTGAAGCCGAGCTTCAAGCGGGTTCATTTCAGCATGGCTTTTTCATGGCTCTATCCAATAGGGTAGGAGAAGAAGATGTGCTCACGTTCGCCGGAGAGTCATTCATTACAGATCCGCGAGGGCAGATTATCGCTCAAGCCCCAGGAGGTCAGGATGCTATCTTGTACGCCGATCTGGATTATCATGCTGTTGCCGAGTCGCCGGCACGCACAATGTTCTTGAAACATCGACGCCCGTCGGAATACATAGAACAGGCTGTGCGCCTAAATAATAAAACGGACTAGGTTACATTCAGATGCCGAGAAGAGGGAAAGTGGATCAGGTGGTGATTCTGAAATCTAAGTTCAAGTTTGAGCACGACAGGGTGTTCTTTGGTCGGGCGCGTTTGCTTCCAAACTGTATCATTTTGAAGGGTCTAGGCTTCAAACAGATTGTACGGTTAGACGAAATTCAGGAGATACGTTGGTCCTCAGATCTTTTGGCTATTGGGCTGACTGACGGTACTGAAATCGATATGATTATTGAGAGCGCTGCGCTTTGGAAGTTTGAGCTCCAAGCTCGCTGCAATCTGAAAGATTTCAGCAATGAGAGTGACCTTTCGGATGCTCCATCAACCCCAACGACGGAAGCGGGAGATGGATCTTACAATGGTGAGCATCCCGTGTTGGCACAAAGAGAAACATCCTACAAAGTTCGCTCGGCATTTGCCCAAGACCGCTATGGATTAAAGCGAGATTAAGCACGTTTCCCTAGACAGTTCGGCTTACTCTTCTTCCGTTTTGAGAAAGTCCTCAAAGGACATATCGCGGAACGACTCAGTTCCAATGAATCGAAGCACATCGTAAAAGTCTTCATAGGCGTGGTATCCCTGCAGCCTCGTGATGTACGCTCCGTCAGGCTCCATGAATATGGTCGTTGGGGTGCCCGTCGCACCAAGTCCTCCTGCCAGCATTTGTGAGCTCAGCGTGTACCCTCTGAACGTCAGTGTATCGTCGGTTACATCTAGGTTGATCCGCCCTAGTTCAAAATTGTCAAATAGAAAACGCTGTAGATCTGGCTGAGTATAGACCTCGGCCTGCTGCTTTCGACACCATCCGCAGGTTGGAGACCAGACGTCAATAACGACCAGTTTTTCGCTTTCTATAGCTGCCGTGAACGCATCGTTAAATCCTGGCCATTCTATTTGAGGCGCCAGCTCCTGGGCAGTCTGGGTCACACCTTCTGTTGCCTGAGCAAAAAGAGGCTGGGCCAGCATGACCGAAATCAAGGCGATGGCAGAGACAGGAAAAATATGTTGGATCCGTAGACGCATTCTGATCTAAAGCGATTCACTGTTTAGGCACGGCCTGATTAATCAGACCTAGGAATCGCTGAGATGCGTTTGACCATGTAAATGTTTCAGTGGCAGTCATGGCATTTGCAGACCACTTACTGAGATCTTCCGAATTCAACATGGATTTGAGCGCTTTTGAAATCTGATTCGGATCATTAGAGTCCGCTGTTTGCCCAATATCGAACGTCTTTATCACGCGACGCATCTCTACAAGATCAGCTCCCAGGACAGGAACGCCTGCTCGGATGTAATCGAATAGCTTGTTGGGAAGGGCATACCGATGGTTGAGACAGGTGTCCAGCAGCATGGTGATTCCAATCGAGACTCCAACCAATGCGTTTTGGATGGCTCGCGGTGGGACAGGAGGCAAAAAGTGAATACGTTCTGAGAGATTATGCTCTGCCGTGAGTCGTTCAAGCTCGGGTTGAATCGGACCGTATCCTAAGAATACTAAATGAGCATCTGGCACCTGTTTCATCGAAAGTACGAGTTGTTCGCATCCGCGGTCCTTTTTCATTTGTCCAATATGAGCAATGAGGTCTCCGTTATCCTCAATACCTCGTTCAGCTAGCATTTCACGGATGGAGAGTCCGTCTTCTGTACCGGTGGCTTCTGGTGTGTTCTCAACAATTACAGGCTTGGGAATGGAGAAATCTTTACTGAGCGCGTTTGCAATACTCTCGCTAACGGTACAGATACCTGCAGCACCACGTAGGAATTGGCGCTGCTCCATATTCCACCACCACCGCACCCAGGGACGTCCCGTTGTGGCCGAGACATGAGCGTAATATTCCCGAGAGTCAAAGGTATACACAGCTGAGTGATTGGCTGAAATGGTAGCACAGGCCCTGAGTGTGTACAGGTCAGATGCGTGATAAACGCGAGCTGGAATGTTCACCATTGCCTTTTTAAAGGCATTTGAGAGCCTCCGGAAATACCGAGGGCCGCTTCCGTCTGTAAGCCGAACCGTCTTTTCGGTAACGCCTTTAGGCAACTTTGAAGGAGGCGTATTTCCACCGAGATGAAGAACAAACACCGTAAAGTCAGACTCAGATAGGGACCTAAGTTGCTTCAAAGCCCGGATATTGCGATGCAAGTCTCCCGTGATGGCAAACACAATATCGTACGACTTCTTTTCCTGCATGGACCTTTGCTTCTCTGGATACTTCAATCTTCTGTATTACAGTTTCTGTAGTACAGTTTCTGTAGTACAGTACGGCCTACCAACTCCATTGACAAAATTAAAGATTCACTAAAACATCCTTGACGTTTTGAGCGCGATACCCTACTCTTTAGCCCGTCATGTAAGCGCTTACACACCTGAATTTATACTTGGGCATCACAATCTACGATATTGCAGAGAGGGCAGGCGTCTCTATTGCCACCGTTTCTCGGGTTTTTAATGCCAAGCCACGCGTTTCAAAGGAGACACGGGAGACAGTTCTGCGGGTTGCCGAAGAACTAGGATATCAGCCTCACGCATCTGCTAGGAGCCTTGCACGACGGCAAACAGAGACGATATCTGCCGTTATTCCCATGATCTCAAACAACTTCTTTGCTGAAGTTCTTAAGGGATTGCAGGATCGTATGTCCACATCGACATACGATTTACTCGTTTTTTCAGCCCCGACTCTCGAAGATGTACGTCCGCTACTAGAAAAAGCAATGCACCGTGGACGATCCGCGGGCGTGCTTCTTTTTTCTGCTCCAGTCCAAAACGGAATGGAAGTACAAATGAGTAAGGGGGGCCAACCCGTGGTATTGGTGGATTCGTACCATCACGCATTTGATTCTATTTCAACCGATAACCGCCGAGGGGGAACAGCCGCCGCTGAATTTATCCTCTCCTCGGACGTTCAGCGCCCTGTTGTTCTCATGGCCAGTCCGGATTCTATCCCAGCAAGCCAGCGCCTGGAAGGATTTCGCAGCACCTATGAAGCGTCCGGTCGCACCTTTAGTCCGGATATGGTGTCTGTTGCATCGCGCTCTGCAGAGTTTGATGGGTTTTCTGAGGCATGTGGTTACAGTGGAATGAAAGAGTTTTTGAAACGGGATGAAAAGCCAGATGCTGTGTTTGCGACCTCAGATATTCAAGCGATCGGTGCTATGCAGGCGGTGCGCGAAGCCGGCCTAAATGTGCCAGAAGATATTCAGATTATTGGATTCGATGATCTTCCGATGTCAAGGCACCTAGGACTGACCACACTGCGTCAGCCTATGCATGACATTGGAAGTCGTGCCTTTGACCTTCTTATCGAGCGAATTCAGCGGCCTGATACTCCGGTTGCTCATACCGTATTCGCTCCAAGTCTGATTGAACGTCAGACCACACGACGTGAAACCGTTCACAATTTGGAAACCGCTTCTTGATATAGCGTTATGCAACGAATCACTTTCAGAAGCTTGCGATTAGACAAGTCCCTTCTCTCGATGGGGCTGGCCCTGGTAATTATGACGGGATGGGTGACGCAAGCTCATGCTCAGACAACGGGTAAGATCGCAGGTATAGTCATAGATGTTGATTCCCGCACCGGACTTCCTGGTGTTAACGTGTTCATTGAAGGCACGACCCAGGGCACCGCGACTAATATGGACGGTGAATATGTCATCATTGGTGTCCCTCCTGGGACGTACACACTCATTGCTTCTTTCATCGGATTTGCGACCCAGCGAACCGAAAACGTTCAAGTAAATGCAGGTCTAACCGTAGAGATTGATTTCACGTTGCGGGAAGAAGTGTTTGAGGGTGAGGAGATTGTCGTGGTCGCTGAAAAACCTAGAGTTCAAAAGGACTTAACGGCGACATTACTGCTTTTTCCTACACAGAAGCTATGGGTGAACTGATCCGGCAGCGCTCCTGGGCAGACTTGGCGCCCACAGGATGGTTTTGGAATTCCAGAGAGTTTATCCCTTCCTCAGAAGCGTTGATATTTGTCGATAATCATGATCGGCAACGGGGTCATGGTGGCGCGGCAGCTATTTCGCATAGGGATGGCATCACGTACGATTTGGCTCAGGTGTATACGTTGACTTGGCCGTACGGACGCAAGCGGGTTATGTCCAGTTATGCATTCGACCACGATTCTGAAGGGCCACCGATGCACGAAGATGAATCCATCCGATCCGTATTCTCAGAATCCGGGTTGAACTGTGGGCTTGGG
Source organism: Bacteroidetes bacterium UBA7368 (assembly GCA_002469915.1). GTDB lineage: Bacteria > Bacteroidota > Rhodothermia > Rhodothermales > UBA10348 > UBA10348. Next base: position 3,175 of record DKOG01000146.1, on the reverse strand, counting down.
GAGTGGGTGTGTGAACATCGCCGTCCAGCGATAGCTGGGGCCGTCGCCTTTAGCAATGCAGTATCTGCAGGGGCTCCAGTCACTCACTGGTGGACCAATGAGTCCGATCAAATCGCTTTCGGAAGAGGAAAGGAAGGGTTTGTGGTCATAAACGGCTCTGGAAAACAGATGGTTACCTCTTTGCAATCGGGTCTACCTGAAGGGGAATACTGCAACCGACTCTCGAATGAGGAGTGCGAGATTATTCTCGTCTCTAACGAATCTAGGGTGCAAGTGAACTTGGCTTCCCATCGTGCAATTGCTATTGATTTGGGCGCCGTCAGATAGGAGGGGGACGACATGTTTCAGAAAGTGTTGAACGGGACGGGTGTTTTGGCGTTATAGGCGCTCTCACCCAAAATATACTATGTCCCAACCCGCCCCCAAACTTTCTGAATTAGGCCGATTCTGGACCATACCCAATATCTTGAGTATGGCTAGGTTGGTAATCATCTTGCCCGTCACTTGGTTGATCGTGGTGGATGGACCGCTGTGGTGGATAATGGTACTTCTGCTTCTGGCGATCGCAACGGACTATTTTGACGGAAGGGTGGCTCGATGGTCAGATCAAGTTTCTGACTGGGGAAAAGTGTTGGACCCTATGGCCGATAAATTTGGTGGTGGGTTCGTGATAGCAGCGTTGACTTATATCGATGCTCTTCCTCTTTGGTTTTTTCTTGTTTTAGCTATTCGAGACTTTTCCATTCTGGCTGGAGGAGAATATCTACGGCATAAAACGGGTCAGATTGTCGCAAGTATTTGGGTAGGAAAAATCGCTGTTACGGGTGTGGCTATTACGGCCCTTGCTGCCCTGTTGAAGGCCGACGAACCTGTGCTCTTAGTTTGTATTTGGGCTACCGTCATCTTGCTCGTCTATTCTTTTGTGCGCTATTTCGTGCGCTTTTTTGGATACCTTAGAGATCCTTCTTCAGTCCAGGATCTAGCCTGATGCGCGCCCTGGCCTTTTCATCCCTTTAGTTTTTCATCTTCGCACCTACGATTTGAATGGGTTTTTTTGACAGAAAGAAGCAGCAAAAATCTCTAGAAACAGGTCTCGAGAAGACCCGCACCTCGCTCTTTGGTAAACTGAACAAGCTGGTCCGCGGTCGGGATACGGTAGATGAGCAATTTCTAGATGATTTAGAAGAAATCCTGGTCACGAGTGACGTGGGTGTGGCGACGACGGTCGACATCATTCGCAGAGTCGAAGAACGAGTGGCGCGTGATAAATACGTCTCTGCTACCGACCTCAATACATTGATCCAGGACGAAATGTCTGGGTTGTTGCTCGCGGCCTCAGAAGCGCATCCTATTGAGTTCGATGCACCGCTCGACAATCAGCCCCATGTCATCATGGTTGTTGGGGTGAACGGAGTAGGTAAAACCACCTCTATTGGGAAAATGGCGGCTCGGTACAAAGATGCCGGTAAAACGGTGATGCTGGGAGCTGCAGATACCTTTCGTGCGGCCGCTACAGAGCAATTGGAAATATGGGCTGATCGCGCGGGCGTACCCATCGTGAAGCAAGGACATGGAGCCGACCCCGCATCAGTGGCCTTCGACACGGTAGCTGCAGCTAAGAGCAAAGGAATTGACGTGGTGCTAGTCGATACGGCAGGTCGACTGCATACGAAAGGCGGGTTGATGGATGAGTTGACGAAGATCAAACGAGTCATGGATCGTCAAGTATCAGGTGCCCCGCATGAAGTATTGCTTGTACTCGACGCATCTACTGGACAAAACGCCATTCGTCAGGCACAAGAATTTACTCGCGCGGTGGACGTAACAGGCCTCGTATTGACGAAATTGGACGGTACGGCGAAAGGGGGTATTGTGATTGGCATTTCGAACGAGTTCCAAATACCTGTAAAATACATTGGTGTGGGCGAAGGGATTGATGACTTACAAGTCTTTGACCGCGCCCGCTTTGTGGATGCCTTGTTTGGTAGCTCCTGATCTAGATCACCCACTCGATCCAGTTCGTATTGCTTCCGCTACCATTCATCCTGAAAAAAATACGGTCTGTTGAATGGTTCTTGACGGGTAGCCTAATCTTACGTTAATTCGTAGGGTGTAGAGTATCCTGCAGGATTTGCACAAAAAAGGGCGCTTTGGGTCTAAATAATGCCTAAGTCGTTGCTATCTTTCCCAGCAGGACGTTTTTTCTTTAATCGTAGTTGTCTGACACGAAGTATGAACGACGGTGACAAAAGACCTTCAGAAATGAAGTACCGAGTACGAGAGGTCGCGATGTACAAATCACGTAGCCTCACGGCCATTTTTTCGTGTATTCTAAGTCTTTCATTGCTTCTTTCGATGGTTCCTCTGCTGGCATCAGCTCAGCGAGCTCAGGCAGACTTTGAGGTAGACGTGGTCAGTGTACGAGGCGACGTAACAGGGATGACCCGGGTGGACCTGTACTCTCAGATCGGCATTACCCAAATCAGTTTCATCAATACGCCCAACGGTTTTACGGGCGGGTATGAGGTGAAAATGGACGCTATTCAGATATCCGACGACAATCGTCTCCGTAATCTGATTCAGTCGAAAATATGGGATGCCTCGATGACGTTCGACTCGTATATCGAAACCCAAATGGATGATGAATTCGATTTTACTACCCAATCCATTGACGTAGCTCCAGGACGATACGTATTTGAGTTTGAGGTTTCTGATCGTAATTCAAATCAAACCTATTTACGCAGCATTCCGGTCGAAATTCGTGATTTAAGCGCGGATGTGGCCATTTCAGATATTACTCTTTTAGAATCGTATGATGAAAACACCTTTACTATCGTGCCCCGGATAACGGGACGAATTGGTAGTCAGGAAGGTGGATTCAAGATGTTTTACGAGCTGTACTCAGACGGCGAAAAAGACGTTACTGTTATTCAGGAAGTGCGACGGGCCCGTGAAGAAAATGCGGGTACCAAGGCGATTGGTGCCGATGGAGAAGGGTCTCCCGAGATGGATCTCGCCTATTCCAAGGAAGAGCTCTTGTTTCTAGGCCGATCGCGCAGTCAGTACATCGTTTCCGTTCCAATGGATGAGTTCAAGCCGGGTGCATATATGATGCGGGTTTCGGTGGTGGAGCTTGGTGGAGAAACGCTGGACGTGGCCGAACAACGTTTTATGG
>DKOG01000261.1:1923-23222 GCA_002469915.1 Bacteroidetes bacterium UBA7368 | reverse complement strand
AGAAAAGTTGCTGCCCGTCCTGAATCGAGATACGTGTCTTTAGCCAAAAACGTCATTATGTCCGGGGATGACATCGCGTTTTTCAAAGCAATGCCGTTTGCCGTGTTGGATAGAACAACTAAGCGCCAGTACACTTACGGAAGTAATGGAGCCCATTTCATCGGGTTTGCGAACCAATACGGGGGCATCGCAGGCTTAGAAGGTGAGTTCGAAGCGCTTTTGGCCGGTTCGCCGGGTCAGCGCATTAAGAGAAAGACGGCTCGTGGCAGTTCTACCCCCATTCCAGGCGGTGTATTAAAAGATCCACAGCATGGTACTTCGCTCGTACTCACTGTAGATGTTGCTCAGCAGGCCATTCTGGAAGAAGAGTTACGTAAAGGCACCATCGAGGCCGAGGCCAATTGGGGCGCAGCTGTTGCGTTGGATGTGAACACGGGCGCCATTCTGGCCATGGCCAATTACCCAACGTTTGATCCCAATATGCCGGGTTCGAGTATGCATGGCAAACGTAACCACGTAATTACGGACCGATTTGAGCCAGGCTCGACGATGAAGGTGCTACCTGCAGTTGCTGCGGTCGAGTCGGGTGTGATTTCAATGCAGGACTCCATTGAAACGGGAAGCGGGTATTTAAAGCATGAGGGCTGGGATCTTCGGGATACGCACGCTAATGGCACGATTACCTATCACGACGCCATTAAACTTTCGAGTAACATCGGAACGGCGCTCGTTTCTGATAATACCGACAAGGGAGAGTTGTACAAGTACGCCCGTGCTTTTGGGTTCAACCAGAAGACGCGTATCGAGCTTCCGGGCGAAGCGACAACCGTGGTCAGAAAAATACCTGACTGGAATAGATCTACTCGGTCTGCTATTAGTCGTGGATACGCCATTGTTGCTACCCCGCTCCAAATGGCGCTTGCCTATGCCGCGTTGGCCAATGGTGGTGAGCTCAAGCGGCCGTTTATCGTTGAGAGGCACTTAGATGCAGATGGAAACACTACATGGGAGGCCGAGCCGCACACCGTACGAAGAGTGTTTGATGAGGATACAGCGCAAAAGTTGACTCCAGCTTTCGAATCGGTTACCGGGCTAGACGGAACGGCTCCACGCGCGGCCGTAAAGGGATTGCGTATTGCCGGTAAAACGGGTACGGCCATGAAAGCCCGAGAAAACGGGTACGGATACATTCAAGGTGCTTACAAGGCGACATTTGTGGGTTTCTATCCAGTTGAAAATCCACAAGTAGTGCTTTTGGTCGTAATGGACGACCCTCAAACAAGTATATATGGCGGAATGGTGGCTGCACCGGTATTCAGGAATACTACTGAGCGTTGGCTGGCTACGATGCCAGAGGTAGCCCACTACTTGGCACCGGACTCGATGAAGGCAGAAAATTTAGTGGCATCTGTTCCAGTGTTAGAAGGAAAGCCCAGTGCGTTGGCGGCTAGGATAGCCCGCGCACACGGCCTAAAAGAGGGCTCTAAAACAAATTATTCGGCGCTGGTTACCAACCAAAATGTGCCGGTAGGTGAAGAAGCGTGGCCGGGTCGATTCATAGAGCTGGATGCCCGCATTGATTCGATTTCCGTGATGCCCGATGTAACGGGCCTCTCGCTTCGCGATGCCTATACCTGGCTTCGCCACCTTGGAATTAATGTCTCGATCGAGGGACACGGTGTGGTCTGGCGACAGTCGCCAGACCCAGGAAGTCCGATGCCATCTATGGCGTCGATTTCGCTGAACTGACAATCACATGATGTTTAAAACGGACAGGACCGATCGAAGTGTATTTCGATTTGTGTATACAGCGATTGCTGCAAAAGGAGATTTTGATCGAAGGTCAAAATCCGTCCGGACAGACTATCGAACGACTGGCTATTGATAGCCGGGAGGTCGGATCGTCTGACTGTTTCGTAGCCCTTAGGGGTTCACGGGCAGACGGTCACTTGTTCATTGACAAGGCTGTTAAAAACGGAGCTAACGCCATCGTGAGCGAGGCGGGGTCGCCCTATGGCAATCTTGGATTGCCAGGCGGCCCCGCCCACGCTCAGGTGACGAATTCGCATCGGGCATTAGCTGAACTGGCTTCTCTTTTGAACGAGGACCCTGGGCAGAAATTAAAACTCGTCGCGGTAACGGGGACCAACGGAAAAACGACGGTTGCCACACTTGTAGCCTCCATTCTGGAGCAATCGAACGTTCCTGCAGGATTTATCGGCACCACCGGGTATCGATTTGGATCCACTAGCTATGAGGCATCTCATACAACGCCTTCGGCCATTCGTGTTTACGAGTTGCTGAATCAGATGTACACCGCTGGTTGCCGGTCCTGTGCTATGGAGGCTTCTTCGCATGCACTCGATCAGATTCGATTCAGGACGGAAGATGTAAACGTAGCTGTTTTCACGAATCTGACCCGAGACCATCTCGATTATCACGGCACTTTTGAGTCGTATTTCCAGTCGAAAAAACGATTATTCGACGAGCTACCGACCACGTCAACTGGGGTCGTTAATCTGGACGACCCGAAAGGTCACTCCATGGCGAGTGATTCGCAGGCTTCTATTCTCTCATTTGGTCAAACGGGAGCGGCGGATATTCGGTATTCAATTGTCGAAAATACGCTTTCTGGACTCGTCCTAGATCTAGATGGGACGCGAAAACGCTTTCAACTTGCGGGTGAATTCAACGCATCGAATCTGAGTGCAGCATACGCTGCTGGTCTGGCGCTCGGGTTTAACGCGAATGAGGTACGGGATCGTCTTGCCGACACGCCGTTTGTGAAGGGGCGTATGGAGAGCCTTTTACTCTCTGATGGGACTACGCTCATTATCGATTATGCCCACACCCCAGATGCATTAGAAAATGTCCTGAGGACGGTTCGTAAAAGTGTAGATGAAGGCACGAGGCTTTGGTGTGTATTTGGATGCGGCGGCGATCGAGATCGCGGAAAGCGGCCTCAAATGGGGCAAGTTGCCGAGTCCCTAGCGGATCAGGTAGTAGTCACGAACGACAACCCCCGAACCGAGCCGGTTGACACCATTATGGAAGATATCCGACGAGGCATGCACAATCCGGACACTGCTCTTTGGATACCCAACAGACGCGAGGCCATCGAAAAGACGGTCCAGCTAATGGGCGCAGGAGATACGTTGGTATTGGCTGGAAAAGGCCACGAAACGACTCAGGTGGTTGGCACCGAAAAACTAAAATTTGACGACCGAGAGGAAGCATTGCGTGCATTTGCGGACTCAAATCTAACCCACGAAACAGGCCAACGGGCCTGAATTAATCACCGAGTATGCTCTATTACCTCATACGATATCTAGAACGAGTGTTCGAACCACCTGGGTTTCAGGTGGTGGAATACATCACGGTTCGGGCTTCTTTAGCCGCGATAACCGCGCTCTTGATTTCACTGTTTATCGGGCGTCGCATTATCCGCTGGTTGGAAGAAAAGCAACTAGGCGAGCGGGTTCGAGAAGGAGAAAGTGCCGGGGCCGTGGACCACTCGCACAAGTCGGGCACGCCCAGTATGGGTGGGTTGATCATCCTGATTTCGGTTCTCGTGTCCACCTTCCTCTGGGGTGCCATTGGCGAAGTGTATGTCTGGCTCATCATGCTGGCAACGGCATGGATGGGAGCTTTTGGATTTGCAGACGACTATATCAAAGTGGTGAAGCGGGATAAATCAGGACTTCCTGCACGCATCAAACTTACGGGGCAAATCACACTGGGATTATTGGTGGGATCGATACTGTACTTCCACCCCCAATTCAGTGATATCCGAACGTTAACCTACCTGCCTTTTGTAGCAGATGAAACGCTCGACTACAATGTGCTTCGCCACTTTGTTACCGGAATCGACCTAGGCTGGCTGATCTATATCCCCGTTGTGGTATTTATCCTGACTGCGCTATCGAACGCCGTGAATCTAACGGACGGACTCGATGGACTGGCTGCAGGTGTTACGGGTATTGTCGCACTTGGGCTGACTGCGCTTGCATACATCGCAGGTAACGCGATTTTCGCCGACTTTTTGAATGAGATGCTGCTTCCTGGTGCCGGTGAATTAACCATTTTCTCGGCTTCTTTAGCTGCTTCCTGTTTCGGCTTCCTCTGGTATAACGGATACCCTGCATCGGTCTTTATGGGAGATACCGGAGCGCTTTCTCTGGGCGCAGCCGTCGGAACGATGGCTCTCATGGTAAAAAAGGAACTGCTCCTACCCTTGCTCTGCGCCATCTTTTTCCTGGAGACTATTTCAGTCATCATGCAAACGAGTTGGTTCAAGTACACACGTAAAAAGACGGGTGTGGGTAAGCGAATATTCAAGATGGCCCCGATCCATCATCATTTTGAAGCCAACGGAACGCACGAAGCGAAAATCGTGCTCCGATTCTGGCTAATTACTGCGGTTACTGTCATCGTCACTTTACTCGTCCTACGTATCCGGTGAGCGAACAGACACGCACACATATCGCCGACCGTAAGGTGACCGTTCTGGGAGCTGCTAGAAGTGGAATGGCAGCAGCAGAGCTGCTTTCCCGTTCAGGTGCATCCGTATTTGTATCGGACGCAGTTAAAATCGATATCGCAAAGCAGAGTCGTTTAGATGCGCTGGGTATAGGGTGGGAGGACTGTGGTCACTCCGAAAAGGTGTATGACGCAGACTTTATTGTGGTTAGTCCTGGGGTACCGGATTCAGCGCCCGTTATGCAGGAGGCGTTTCACAAGGCGCTTCCCGTGTATTCAGAAATTGAACTGGCCAGCTGGTTTTGCCGTGGTCGGATTTTAGCTATTTCTGGTTCAAACGGAAAGACAACTACAACGGAGCTGACAGGTCACATATTTCGCGAAAGCGGATGCAGGACATGGGTTTGTGGGAACGTCGGCGTTCCCTTTTCAGGCGTCGTATCTGATGTTTTAGAGCGCGACGTGGTGGTTTTGGAAGTTTCCAGTTTTCAACTGGATCACACGAAAGAATTTAGGCCCGACGTGGCGGTTCTCTTGAACATCACGCCGGATCACTTAGACAGGTATGAAGGGGACATCAATCTCTATGCACAAAGCAAATTGAGAATGTGTCGCCAACAGTCCGAGTCAGATGTGTTGGTATATAATGCAGATGACGAAAGATTGGCCAGATTTGCGAAAGGACTCGAAAATCAGGGGCCAAAGGGTTATCCGATTTCAATTTCACAACCGATGGATCAAGGAGGCTTTTTGGAAAACGAAGAGCTTGTTTTGAACATCAACAATAAAAAAGAAACGCTTATGCATGTGGATGAACTGGCCTTACGAGGCCGTCACAACGTGTACAATTCGCTGGCGGCAGCAGTTGCAGCACGGGTGATGGAGGTCAGGAGTGACGTAGTTCGAGAAAGTTTGAGAACGTTTGAAGGCGTTCCTCATCGACTTGAACCCGTCCGAGAGGTGGAAGGCGTGAGATACGTTAACGACTCGAAAGCGACCAATGTGAATGCCGTTTGGTATGCACTGGAAAGCTTTAAGGAACCGATAATTTGGATAGCTGGCGGAAGGGATAAAGGCAATGATTATGCCGCGCTTCAGCCTCTGGTACAAAATCGGGTCCGCTCCATGATTACCATCGGAGAGGCATCGCAAGCTCTACAAACAGAGCTCGGTCATCATGTAGACGACAGCGTGCGAGCAGAGGACTTGGAGGAAGCTATAAAGTTAGCACAGTTGCTTGCTCGTCCAGGCGACATCGTGCTACTGAGTCCAGCTTGTGTTTCTTTCGATCAGTTTGACTCCTACGAGCACCGAGGAGACGTTTTTAGGCAATTGGTTTCCAACCTGTAAAGGCTAGGTAGATGCAGATTTTGACGTTACATAGTGAAGGGTCGGGTCGAGTGGATAAATTTATCCTCTGGGCCGTCCTATTGCTAAGTGCAATTGGAGTGGTTGCGGTCTATAGCGCAATCGCTTTTTTTGCGGCGACAAAAGCTGGCGGAAATACTGAGCAGTTCCTGTTTAAGCATGTATTTCGAGTGCTTCTATCGTTGGGAGCAGTAGGCCTGTTTTCGATTATTAACTACCGCCTTCTAGCCCGGTTAAGTAAGTATGTGCTGATCTTCGCCATAGGACTCCTGATAGCTACCCAACTCGTGGGGGTTGTTTCTGGGGGAGCGGCAAGATGGTTAGAAATAGGGTCGTTGCAACTTCAGCCATCTGATATGGCTCGCGTGGCACTCTTGTTGTACATCGCCTTCTTGCTTTCTGAGAAGCAGGTGTACATCAAGTCCTTTTCGAAGGGTTTCACACCCATCATTTTCTGGATTGGATTAACGATTGGCGCGATTGGAATATCTGATTTGTCTACGGCTTCGGTGGTTTTGGTAGCTGTGATGACGATGTGTTTCATTGCAAGGGTCAGTGTCTTGCACATATCTGCAGTTGGGGCGGTAGGTGTCCTCTTGGCTTATCTGATGTTATTGGGTTCTCCCGCCCGCGCTGCCCGAGTCGAATCCTATGTAGGGGTCAAGCTCTTCCCGAATACCAATTCAGAGGAGGTATTCAGCAATCAGGCCGAGGGGTGGCAGGCTATGCAAGCCCGCATTGCAATTGCCAATGGCGGATTGGCTGGGACTGGGCCTGGGAAAAGCATTCAACGCAATTTCCTTCCTGCGCCTTACAACGATTTTATCTACGCAATTATCGCCGAGGAATACGGTTTGATTGGAGCGTTTTCCCTGCTAGGGCTCTATTTGTTGATCCTGTTTCGAGGGTTACTGAGAATTGCGCGACACGCGCCGGACCCACTGGGTTTGTTTTTGGCCGTGGGTGTGGTCGTGATGTTGACGCTTTATGGATTTGTGCACGCTGGGGTGTCTTCAAACCTGTTACCCGTAACGGGATTACCTCTCCCCTTCGTGTCTTACGGGGGAACGTCCATGTTGGCTAATGGAGCCCTCATTGGGATTCTTTTGAATATTTCAAGGCAAGTTGAGTAGTTCTGCAATCATATCAAGTCGAAGGGCGCCACGCGTTCTGATTACGGGTGGAGGCACGGGAGGGCACGTGTATCCAGCCATTTCAATCGCAGACGCAATCATGAAGAAGCGCGCAGATGCTGTTGTTTCTTTTGCCGGATCGCCTGATAAAATTGAATGGAAGGCTGTGCCGGGTGCAGGCTACCCGATTCACCCGATTACGGTGCAGGGGCTACAGCGCAAATTGACGGCGCAGAATTTGGTCATGCCGTTCAAAGTGATCAAGGGACTTCGCGAATCAGTGAGTCTCATTCAGCAGTTTGATGCCGACGTAGTGGTTGGTACTGGTGGATATGTGGCCCTCCCAGTTCTTCTTGCCGCTCGATATCTCGTGCGACCCATTCTGATTCAGGAGCAAAATGCTTTTATGGGCCTGACCAATCGGGTTGCTTCCAAATTTGCATCGAGCATTCATCTAGCATTTGACGAAGCAACGCCATCAAAATCTAAGGCTCGGGTGAGTTTGAGTGGCAACCCTGTTCGGTCTAATCTGGCAGATGCTGACCCCGATGAAGGCCGCGCTTTTTATGAGATGGAAGGGGTGGATCACGTGCTCTTTGTCTTTGGTGGTTCGATGGGTAGCCAAGCGCTTAATGAAGCCATGGCAGAGGCCCTGAACAAATTGCTTTCTATAGATGGATTGGGCATTATTTGGCAGACCGGCACGCGCTACTTCGAGCGATTTCAACAAGCGATTCCAACACATCGGCGATTGAAAATGCTCAAGTACATTGACCGCATGGACTTGGCCTACGCGGCCACTGATCTCGCATTGTGTCGATCTGGTGCATCAACTTGTTCTGAGCTCATGATTACGGGGACGCCCTCCATACTTGTGCCTTCACCCAATGTGGCCGAAGATCATCAGACCAAAAATGCTCGGAGTATGGAAAAGCAAGATGCCAGTCAGGTGTTACCTGAATCAGCATTACGGGCTGACCTTGTCCAACGGGTAAAAAGCCTGCTGGACGATCCGAAGCGAATTGAAAGAATGTCTCGAGCTGCCAGTAGGTTGGCTCGTCCAAATGCGGCGGATGAGATTGCAGAAGACACCTTGAATTTGGCCGAAATGAGGCAACGCCAAGGAATTGCTTAGCACTATGCCACATATCGCCCCATCTGCATCTAAGCGTCAACCCGTGTTCGGTAGGATCCGACACGTACATATGGTAGGCATCGGCGGAATCGGTATGAGTTCTATTGCTGAAGTGCTGCTGACGCGAGGCTATAAGGTGACGGGTTCGGATCTGTCTCGAAGCGAGGTTACCGAGCATTTAGAAACCCTAGGAGCTATAATCGATCAGGGGCATGAAGGAAAGTCTGCTCGAGGAGCTTGTGTGGTTGTGCACTCTTCCGCAGTTGATCCAAGCACGAACGCCGAGACGCTGTTTGCCCGTGAAAATGCGATCCCGGTTATTCGCCGATCTGAAATGTTGGGTGAACTGATGCGCATGAAGTACGGTATAGGAATTGCCGGAACGCATGGCAAAACTACAACCACGACTATGGCTGGACACGTCGTGGGTGCGGGCGGATTTGATCCGACGGTTGTGGTTGGCGGAAAAGTGTCTGCATTTGGTTCAAATGCGGTTTCGGGTGAAGGAGATATCATTGTGGTGGAAGCCGATGAGTATGATCGAACCTTCCTTCGATTGACGCCTTCTCTGGCGATCATCACCAATATTGAGGCAGACCATTTAGACTGCTATTCAGACTTAGAGGACATCAAGCAGGCTTTTATACAGTATGCGCGTAGTGTGCCCTTCTTTGGTTCGGTAATCTGTTGCAGCGATGATAAAAACGTCCGAAGCATTCTGGGAGCTATCGATCGAAATGTGATCACCTACGGATTAGAGTCGTCGGCGCGTATTCGGGCTGTGAATATCGTTCAGCAAGGAAGAATCATGCACTTCGATGTGCTGCATGAGAATCAACATCTGGGTCGGGTTCAACTCGATGCACCGGGCAATCACAACGTGCAGAATGCATTGGCCGCCATTACCATTGGGCTTGAACTGGATATGTCCTTTGATGACATCGTTCGTGGAATAGCTGGTTTTACGGGTGTGCAGCGCCGGATGCACGAGATCGGAGAAGCCAACGGAGTGTTAGTCGTAGACGATTACGCACATCATCCGACCGAGGTTAGGGCGACACTTGATGGAGCTAAAGGATGTTGGCCAAAACGCAGAATTGTGGCTGTATTTCAACCCCATCTGTATTCGAGAACGAGAGATCTGTGTGACGACTTTGCTAGTTCATTTGGGGATGCAGACGTGGTTTACATCATGGGAGTTTATCCAGCAAGGGAGGAGCCCATATCAGGCGTTTCGGGTATGAATATCGTTAATCGATCTGGCCACCCAACGATGTTCTTTGAAGAGGACAAGAACCGGCTTGTTGAACGACTCATCGCCGGTGCACGAAGTGGAGATGTCATTTTAACGATGGGTGCCGGCGATATCTGGCGACTCAACCGGGAAGTGATGAAGCGGTTGGAGGGCCAGAATTGATGGCGAATTGCAAATCATGGCTAGGTCGCGTCTTCTTGATCTTGCTACTTGTAGTAGCGGCCGGGGGCGGGTACGCTGGTTGGAAATGGATGGCGCGAGTGACCCTCACGGAGATTCAAATCAAAGGGTTGGTGCATGCCCAGGAATCAGAAATCATGAATCTGATCAACGTCGATACAGGAGCGGTGATGTTTGACATCAATGCTCTCATTCTAGAAGATCGCATTCGAAGGCATCCATGGATCATGCAGGCCAGTGTTGCACGTCTTCCAACGGGAATGCTAGACATTCAGATCATTGAAAGACATCCTGTAGCGCAGGTATTAGCCTCTTCTGGGCGGATCGAGTATTTCGTGGATCGAAATGGATTTCGAATGCCCCTCACAAAAGAGTCCTTTTATCCGGTACCGATTCTTTCTGGATTGCGCGATCCGTATCACCCTGTGATACCGATTAAGGATGAGGTCTTGAAAGACATTTTATTCGTGTTGCCTCGCTTAAGTTCTCAGTCCGATGCCCTTCTTTCCGAAGTTCGTCGGACATCAAAAGGAATTGAAATTCTTACCACCCCGGTTGGGGAAGGAGGATCTATTCCAGTGGTGTTAGGGAAGCGTGATTTTGAGTATCGATTCCGGTTGCTGGAGTCGTTTTGGGAGCAGGAAGTCCTGCTGCACCAAAACGTTACTTACGCTTCTGTGGATCTCCGTTTTAACAGCCAGGTCGTTACCCGGGAGGTCATGCAGTGACTATGTGCTGTAGAACCATCCTTAGAAATTGTTAAAAAGAAGAAAGACATGAGTGATCGAATCGTTTGCGGGCTGGACATTGGCACCACGAAAGTGTGTGCCGTCGTAGCAACGTCAGATGAACTGGATAGAGTCCAGATTCTGGGCGTTGGTGTTGCCGAATCGGATGGGCTGAACCGTGGCGTCGTCGTCAACATCGATAAGACGGTGTCAGGCGTACAGGAAGCTATCTGTGAAGCTGAGCGCATGGCCGGTGTCGAAGTGCGCAATGTGATTGTGGGAATCGCAGGCGATCACGTTCAGAGTTTTCAGTCTCGCGGCGTAGTGACCATTTCTAATAAAGATGGGGAGATTACGGAAGCTGACGTGCACCGGTTACTTGAAGACACCACTCATGTAGCGATGCCAGCAGACCGCGAAATCTTACATGTGATTCCACAAGAGTTTATTGTAGATGGCCAGGATGGCGTCGCCGATCCAGTGGGCATGAGTGGCGTTCGTCTCGAGGCTAACGTTCATATCATCACGGGACTAGTTTCGGCTGCCAAAAACATCTATCGGTGTATAGAAAAGGCAGGATATCGGGTCGCGGACATCGTACTCGAGCCACTGGGTTCCTCGTTTGCCGTTCTCCATTCCGATGAAAAAGAAGTGGGTGTGGCGCTCATCGATATTGGTGGTGGCACAACAGACATCGCTGTATTTGAAGACAATACAATTCGACATACCGCCGTTGTGGCCGTTGCAGGAAATAAGATTACCGATGACATCCGAAAAGGACTTGGAGTCATGCGGGATCAAGCGGAAGCATTGAAATGTGAGTTTGGGGCAGCTATGGCCGAAATGGCCCCAGATGAAGAGATCGCCATTCCCGGAGTGGCTGGTCGGACCGAAAAACGGGTGGGACGCAGTACTCTTGCGCAGATCATCCAGCCACGAATCGAGGAAATTCTCGAAATCGCGGCTATAGAAATTAAACGAAGCGGATTTTCAAGACATCTTTCCGCCGGCGTCGTATTGACGGGTGGTGGGTCGTTAGTGAAAGGAACCGCAGAGTTAGCAGCAGAAATTTTGGGAATGGATGCCAGGATCGGGAGGCCCATGGGGCTTACTGCTGGATTAGTCCAGGAAGTGTCTGATCCCAAATTCGCAACCGGTGTAGGCCTCGTGCTTTACGGGCTAAGACCGGAAATGATAGGAAGTACCCCGTTTCGGACAGATCATCTTGACGCATCGGATCCATCTGCAGGTGGAGACAATCTGGTTAAGAAGATCAAAGAATCCATGATGGGGTGGTTCAATGAGCTTTAATCCAAAAACCAAGACTAGTCGGATTGCTCGTCCGGAGAGTCGTTTTATCAGCCAATAAGTACTTTAGGAGGGTCTTATGGATAACCTGTTCAGTAGCCATTTTGCATTTGATGATGCAGAGAACGCCGAGGCAAAAATTTGCGTCGTCGGTGTAGGTGGTGGCGGCGGAAATGCAGTCAACAACATGATTCAAAAAGGAATCACGGGCGTTGACTTCTATGCAATTAATACAGATTCACAGGCGTTGGATGCCAACTTGGCGCCCTACAAGATTCAAGCTGGAAAAGGTCTGACAAAAGGCCTTGGGGCCGGGGCTCGTCCAGGCATTGGGGCTGAAGCCATTGAGGAAAGCCGCAGAGAAATCGAGGATGCTCTTCAAGGTTTTGATATGGTATTTATCACGGCCGGAATGGGTGGAGGGACTGGAACAGGTGGCGCTCCCATTGTAGCTGCTATCGCCAAGGATCTTGGCGTTCTGTCTGTGGCTATCGTTACCCGTCCTTTTGAGTGTGAAGGGCCGAAGCGTGCCAAGTATGCCGGTGCAGGTGTCGAATTGCTTAAGAAAAATGTAGATACGCTCATCATTATTCCCAATGAGCGACTTCTCGACATTGCAGAGGCAGACACTTCTATGTTAGAAGCGTTTGAGACGGCAGATGATGTCCTCTACAATGCAACGCGCGGGATTTCTGATCTGATTACCGTTCACGGGTTGATCAACCTTGACTTCGCAGATGTCAAAACTACGATGAGCAACGGAGGTACCGCCATCATGGGCGCTGCAACCGCTTACGGTGAAGGCCGAGCCGAACGGGCTGCTGAAGAAGCGCTTTCGAGTCCTTTGTTAGATGGACTCTCAATTTCTGGTGCTCGAAACGTTCTAGTTAACATAACGGCTGGTCGCACACTCGGAATAAGGGAAGCAACGGCGGCCACTCGAATCATTCAGCAGGAAGCTGGTGACGAGGTAGAGATCATTTTTGGAACCGTAATTGATGATGAGCTAGGTGATAACCTGCGTATCACGGTTATTGCGACAGGATTCGAAAAGTCCGTCGTGCCGGATCAGCGTGAAATGAAACGCCGAGTTGAATTGGCCGCTCCTGGAACGTTGGATTTTACGGGAGTCAATTATAAAGGCCAGGAAAGTCTCAAGGAATTGGACAAGCCGGCTTACCTGCGACGAGGAAAAGCCGATCTCAGAGTCGATCCAACTATTGGAGATGGTGGTGAAAGCATCGGATCTCCGCGTGTTCGGCTGTTGAATGTCGAAGACATTCAGAAAAATGAAGATGAGGATTCAAAAGAGTCAGAATTGCCCGCTTTTGTGCGCAAAATGATGGACTAGTCTCTCATATAAGATCTTCCTAACGAACCAGCCATGAGCAACCCTTCGGGTTGCTCCCGGCCCGTGAGCACGGTCGGCTCCAGCTTTACGTCTGTTGGCTGAAGGCGTATTAAGTGTGGTTGTGGTTCGGTATGACGGAGGCGCGGCCTGCGATCTTAGATCGCATTAGGCCGCGCCTCCATTTTTATGTCTCGATACTTCGTTTTGAACTCGACGTCTGCGACCTATTTTCTTTTCATGATCCGGTCTCTGTTAACATGTCTACTTCTGGGTGTATGCTCTATCGCACACCCGGCCATGGCCCAGCAAGGCCAAAGCCATGAAATGGTGAAGGGTGTCGTTTGGGAGGTGCCGGGAGATTACCGTACAGCTGCCTCAGATCTGATTGAAATGCGCTCGGTAGGTATCGAAGCCGTTCGTACTGGATTAATATTTGATCGCGGGCTGTTGGAATTAGCAGATTCGCTGGATCTCGTTTTATATCGGGAGATCCCCTTTTTTGGTTTGAGTGCCCGATCTGTTCAAGATTCAGTCGTTGTGGTTGATTCCCTTGTGCAGCAACTCCTTGTAACGGGAAAAGGACTACGCTCCGCGGGCCCAATAGGCTTGGCTCGTTATAGCGATACAACCGTACCATCTTTGTGTCCTAGTCTTCGAGAGTGGACATCTCAAATACGCGCCGCTGGTGGTACCTCGTACTACATCACAGATTTTATTGAAAAGGATGCGTGTTCAGACGAGGTCGATTTTGTGCTTTTGGATGCTCTTGATGAAAAATCTCCCTCCGTGTTTGTGACTAGATGGAGAGAAGCGCATGCTAGCCCGGTAGGCCTTGCTAGAATCGGTACGCATGTGGTTTCAGATGAGTTATTCGGCACCCGGATCGAGGGCTCGCCAGAGTATCAAGCTCGGTTTTTGGAGAATGCACTTACTGAGCTAAAAGACGTGCTTCCAACCTATGTTTTTGTGCATCGATGGAAGGATGCTCGCTTGGGTTTGTCGCCTGAGGCAGGTGATGCTGTAACAGCGATGCCTCCGGATCCATATCATCGGCAATATGGACTGTATTCCGCCGGTGAAGAGCCCCGACCGGCGCTGTATGTGGTCCGAGGCTTTTTCATGGGCACACAAACTGTATTTGCCTTTGAGGGTGGTGAGCCTGCAGAGCAACCACTGAACTGGTTCACTTTGGTAGGATGGATACTTCTTTCCATGGTTGCCGTTATGTATGCTGCTTCACCGCGCTTCCGATCCATGATTCCGAGGTATTTTTTCTCGCATGGTTTTTACCGGAATGCTGTCCGAGAAGCTCGAGAAGTTTTGCCCCTTACGTCGACTGCCATCTTGACGATTACCGGTCTTTCAATTGGTATGATTGCGACTTCCGTGTTGACCAACTTGAGGTTATCCAAGGTGGCTCTTCATTTGTTTACGCTTCTGGATGAGTCTTCAAGGACAGCGCTCATTCCTTTGTTGGATGCTCCCTTTGTGCTAACTGTTTTGACAGGGAGTGCAGCTCTCTTGTCCATGGCCATTTGGATGGGGTTGTGGATGGCCGTTTCTGGCCGTCGGACGACCCTTTATCCAAGTCAGGCACTTATGCTTGCGGTTTGGCCGCGATGGCAAGTTCTCTTCATATTGCCATTAGCCATGACCTTTGAGGCCGTGGGCTTCATACCGCTGTGGGTAACTGCCGCTATGGGATTGGTTTGGGTTGTAGCGGCTTATTGGTCCACGCTCAGAACGACGTTTGATATGTCGAAGGTGGCCAAAATTGCACCTGGTGCCTCCGCCGTCATCTGGTTTTTCAATCCTCTCATTCTCGGAACGTTAGGCGTACTGGTCTGGATGCTTTTCAGGCGAGACGAAATAGCCTTTGTTTGGCATTTGATCTCAAGAAGCTGAGACGGATTAGTCTGCGAGCGTTTTGTCTACCGGGATCGCTTCCAGCTCACTCTTCGTAGCCGTTTGGCTATGGGTCAACTCATCCCATATTCGATCTGAAAGATCATAAAAGGGTTGTTTATGGTGCATCCATCCAAAGTGAAGGGCGTAGGGTGTAACCCACATGAAATCCCCTTTTCCGGGCATTTTGGATAGGTACCGAACTAATGTATCCCGAATCAAATGGTTTGGGAAGCCTCTTAAACCGTGAATGAGAGCATCCGTATGGTAGCGGCACCGCACGACCTTAAAGTTTAGATCGTGATCCACATATCCGTCAATAAAATCTAATTGCGGACTGTCTTGACCCTGAAACCAATGAAAAATGGGTAAGTCGAGAGAGCTGACGGCCATGGCCATACTCCACTCGCAGCTTTCTTCGCTCCGTCCTTCATCCAGTCGGCTACGGAAATGAGTCTCTTTCCTACGTCTGAGATACTCCTGCGCATGATTGCAGACTTCTGCCGTTACGACCGGGTCAGCAGCATATATCATTCCTGCCTGAACGCGCGGCAGGTAGGTGAGTCCAAAGCGCCGCATCGTGCGTCGTCGTCTGTCGAACAGGCGGTCGGTAATAATGCCTAACCCTTTCGGACCTCCAAACCAAGCATCGGCTTTTTCGAGACCTGTTGCCGTGAATGTATAGGCTTCGAGTTTATGCCATAACGCATCTGGATCGCGGCACCAAACAATGTCCGAGTCAACAAAAAGACTTCGCTCAAACGCTTTGAATTTATGTAGGTTGTGTTTGAAGCCTACAATGGATCGATACTCGGACGGTAGCACTTCGAGCACCGCAAATAAATGATCCAGGCCTTTGCGTTTTAGCAACTCAATCTGTGCTTCGTCGGCATAAAGAGCCACAGGACGATGCGTATCATACCGGCGTAACGTCTGCACCGAAGCCACAGCGTGTCGCAAATACTTTTCGCGGCCATATGTATGCAGGACGTATCCTTCCAAGGTGCAGGGTTGAGTCTGTTTTAGCCCAAATCTCTACTGCGAATTTGAACTCGATCAAACTCTACCTACGCTAGGTAAACCCTATTGTTCACAAGCTGAATGGACTCAACTGCGGGTTCTAGCCAACCTTTTATTGAGGCTGTTCATTAGTGCGTCAAAGCCTCGTTTCCGGATGACAGATTGGAAGCTCCTACTATATCCTCCCACGGTACTCACATCATCGAGAACGATATCGCGGGCTCTCCAAATGCCGCCTTTCAGTAAGAAGTCGTACTCCACCTTTGCGGGGACTTCTTTATAAATCGTGGTGGTGGTGACCCACGCCTGGTTGCCATCCATATCAACGGCATCGTAGCTAACGCTGGCACGGTAGATATCCACGTCAGAGAGTGATTGATGGCGTACGATATCGCCGAACACCTGAACAAAGTCGGTTTGCTGTTCTTCGCTCAGCCCATCCCAATGTGTGCCTAGCGCGGCTTCGCCCATCGCAGCAAAATCAATCATGTCATTAACGACAGCTTTCAACTCTTCTTTTTCTGCATCTGGCAATTCACCAGAACCACCAAGGCGCTGTTTAATGTCTTTATCTCGCTGTTCCAGCATGGCCATAAGATCGGCTTCCGTTTCTTGCGCTTGGGCAGATGGAACGAGGAACGGGCTTGTGAACATGACCGTCAGAAGCGTCAATGTGAGCAAGCGAGTGTACAGATTCTGATACAGCATGGATCTATGGAAAGTGCTCTTAGGTAGCAAGAACGTTGTTTAATGTGGGTTTCACTGATTAAAGACCAATTAGCGTGCCAGCTTGCAGCTCTTGAATGAGTGTCCCGGTCCTGGCATACAGACGCATGATCGCTTGATTGTATTTATACACGGCTTCATGTCGCTGAGCTCGAATAGACAAATTGTCTCTAACTGCTTTGACAAGGTTTTCCGTGTCTCCCAGATCCAGATCAAAGTCGACCTGTTCCGTCCGCAGCCAGTCTTTACTGATCAGCAATTGGGCCTCTCGGGCCTCTACTGCTTTACGCGTGATTAGGACATTGCGGTATGCATCTTCTACCTCAAAGAGAACAAGTTGACGCGCTGCATCTTGCTGGAAGCGTACTTCCGAGACCTCTGCTTCGGCCTGCTGAACCTTGGCTTTCGTTTGGTTAAAATTCAGGTTCTGGCGAATGCCGAATCCGGCCTTGACGCTTCTGGACAAAAATGGATCACTCACATAGGGATTGCGCTGCCGTTCACGATCCGCAGCGTAGGACCACTTACCGGATAGCCCAAGAAACAGTTTGGGGAAGTAATCTGATCGGGCCACATCCACAAGGGCATCGAGAGCCTGCACGCCGGCTACAGCGCGACTGAGTTCCGGGCGGTGAGCAAGTGCCAGGTCTTGATAAAACTCTAGGCTATTCAACTCCATCTCAATGGGAGACAGAACGTTGGTTCCTGGGTAAACAGTTTGACCATCAGGTAAAAACATCTGCCTCGAGAGCGCGGCACGGGCCGTTCTGCGGCTTTCTTCAGCCTCTACGACGCGCATTAAAAACTCTTGTTCGGTGATTTGCACTTGAAACAGATCCGCATAATCCACATCGTCTGCTCCCTCCTGGATCAAGCGGTCAATTTCTTCCTTTGCTTGCTCGACAATGTCCCCGGCTTCCGTGGTAAGTCGATTCAATGCCTCGGTAAGGATTAGACCGAAATAGAGATCAGTCGTTCGAAGCGCCACTTCCTCAGCCGTTTCTCTCGTGGCCGCTCGTTCTACTTCAACGCCAGCATTGGCGGCTTCGATAGATTTGCCAAGTTGTCCCCAGGTAAAGATGGGCTGAAGGGCTTCGAATTCTATTTGATTGAATGCTGAAAGATCATCCCATGCGTTACGTACATCTGGATCTAGATACAGTTGATTCGCCGGAGTGTCATTTGGATTATTGATTCCTGGCGCCGTCGCGTGAGCACTAGTAGCGTTGAAATCGGTTAGGAATCGGGATGTTTTTGCTAGTCTTTGGCGGGCTGCAGCGAAGTCCACTTTAGCCTCTTTAGCGCGGATTTCTGGGCTTATTTCCAGCGATCGCTCCATAGCAGATTGCAGACTCACGGTAAGTGTGTCTTGAGCGGCTACAGACGAAACCGTTAGAAAAATAACGGTCGCTATCAAGAAGGCTTTTGCCATAAGGAGATGGGAAGCAGTTGGTTTGGTCACAAAACGCACTTTATTACTCACTTGTTCTTGACGCGTTGTACGTCCGCAAGGTAACTTGAATTGTTCTTTCACAACCATTTGATAAATGAATGCATCGGCTAGCCGATGTTTTCATGGGAATCCGAGGAGTTGCGTCCTATTTGCATTGAGATTGTGCTTAATGAATTGACGCGGATCTAAACGGAGCTGTACCCGCAACTGTATCTGGTTGCTCGTCATCGATGAAATTGATACCACTGCCGCTTGGGTGGGAAGGTGTCACTGGAGATCGGCGAAGCCATGCCAGAAGCCAGGAGACCGATTTATCAAATCTGTGCCATCAACCTCCGGGATCAGGGGTGTGGGTGCTACGAAGTTTAATCAGGCGTGATTGCGTTTTTATATCCATGAGGTATAGAAAATCGCGGAATGCTTTTGGTTATGTGCGTCTGATTCGTAGGCCTATACCCATTTGGGGATAGGCCTTTTTTTATGAGTCACACATTCGTTTTAGTTACGATCTCTGTCCTGCTTTTAGGTGGGATAACAGAAGAGGTACAGGCACAAGTCTTGCCAGATTCTGTGATCGAGCTGGGTACTCTGGAGATTCAAGATAGCCTGACGGTTTCATTGGGTCCGATCTGGAAATTTTCGGCCCAAGATACCGGGCTTCGTGGTGGGTCATCCGTGGGATCGATTCTTAGTGCTGGCTCATTGGTCCATTTGATGCAAGCTGGAGACACTGGAAGTGTTACACCTTCCTTGCGGGGGGTCGGTTCGGCCCGCACGAGCGTTTTTCTGGACGGTATGCGGTTGGTAAATCCAGCTACCGGCGTTTTCGATCTCTCTCTCATTCCCGGGTTTCTAATCCGGGACGTCGAAGTCGTTCATGGTTCAAATGGAAAGGATCCCAACGCACTTGGGGGATCAATCCACCTTTCTACTGGGGGAATCGAGCAAGAAGCTCGTTCTGTTTCTTTGTCTGGTGGTCGGTGGGGAAGGCGCTCGGTCGCTTCGCAGTATGAGACTCTAATGGGGCGTACCCGCGTCCGGGCAGCTGCCCAAGCTGAGTCTTACGGCGGGGATTATGTCTATCAAAACACGGTGCTCTTGGACCGCCCCAAACTTCGTAGAATAGGAGCGGATAAGCGGTCCGGCTCAGCTTATCTGCACGTTTCTAGACCCGTAAAAAAAGGCGATGCATCTATTCTCTTGTTGGCATCAACGGTCGAGCGCGGAGTACCGGGGCTTTCCAACGCAACACCGGTTGAAGCCCGCCAAGAAGATCACCTTTACAGGGTTCAGGTCAAGCAAAGTCGTTCGATCAACGCCGGCTCGTTGAACTGGCAAGTTGCTGCCAACTCGTCCAACTTGGTCTTCGAACACCCGGTTTCAGGGGCTTCCCAGCTCAAGGTTCACACCATTGATGCAGAGGCAAACGCACTGAAGGCGGTAGGACGGTGGGTGTCATCTACCCAGATTGGAGTGGAGAGAAGCAGGGCAATCGGTCTGTCCGATGACCGTCGTTTCCTTGCCCGTCAAACGATATCTCGCATGTCGCAGACATTGGATATTAGTTTTGGTGCTAACGGTTCGCTCAGAAGAACATCAAATCAAGATCGGGAGCGGTCTACGGCAGCTGTTCGCCCTCACGTATCGGTCTCCTTTTCTCCTCCATTGAAAAGGAAAGCACAGTTTTTTTGGAAGATCGCAGGCATTTATCGCGATCCAACGCTGAACGAGTTGTTCTGGGTACCTGGAGGGAATCCGCTGTTGCGCTCAGAATCAGGCTTGACTACCGATTTAACCGCTTCATTTGCCATCCGCTTGCGTTCGGTCTTGCATCAATCCCGGGTCACCATCTATCACCATTCGTTGCGTGAGCAGATTGTCTGGAGACCGCAATTTATTACCACTGGGCTGCAAGTCTGGACGCCAGAAAATATTGGGGTAGTGGTTGGGCAGGGAATAGAACTGAGTCACACCCTGTCGGCTAACAAGATGCGCGCCCGACTTTCGATGAGTTGGATGCGATCTCAAGACCGCACGGATCCATCGTCTCGCTCATTTGGCAAGCAATTGAGGTACCACCCTCAACGATTGCTGCGAGGATCGATCAATAGGAATCTGGGCCAGATTCTGAAGGGAAACTGGGACGTGCGGGTCTCGCTCACCCACACAGGCCCTCAATTTGTGACCTCTGATGAAACGCGCACGCTTCCCGGATGGACACGGGCCGCCCTGTCCATTGAGGCCGGCTTTCGTCTACCCCGAGTACACATTAACGGATGGTTTGCCTTGGATAATGCCTTGGATTCCGACTACGAAACTACACGATTTCAGCCCATGCCGGGCCGGCACATACGAATGGGCATTTCCATTCACAATCGACGAACTAAATGACAACTCCTTTTTCAATGAACATGAAACACCTGCTTCTTGTATTCGCCCTTTTTCTTTCTGGTTGTGACCTCCTCGGAAGCGATGAAGACTCGTTTTCCAAAGCGGGCACGGTACTCGTAGCCAATGGCGGTAATTTTTCGGATCAGAATGGATACATCACCTCTATCGATTTGTCTGAGGGCTCGGTTACTCATCATGCGGATTTAGGCGGGTTTCTTCAAGGCGTCGTTTCGCTAGACGACACCTTTTTTGCGCTGGTCAATACGTTTAGCGAGGGTCGTGTTGATGTGCTTAACGGGGACGTTTTATCTCTGGAACAGCAGTTTACTCCAGTCTTGGCGCCACGCTACGCAGCACAATCTGGAGGGGTGCTTTATGTAACGAACTTTGTCTGGGAGCAGCCCGGATTCGTTACGCCCATTACCCTTGCCACGGGCGAAATAGGCCCTTCGATTCAGGTGGGTATGACGCCAGAGGGGATCGCAAACGTGGCCGATAAGATGATCGTTGCAAACGCCGGTTCGTTGGGAAGCGGTTCTGTTCTATCCGTTTTCTTGCCGGGAGAAATAGAATCAAGGTCGGTGGATATCGGTTGTGATGGTCCTCGTGACCTTTTTGTCATCAGTGATACGGAGCTTGCTGTTGTATGCACGGGTAAAACAGTGTACAACGACGAATGGACTCAGGTGCTTGAGCAGACTATGGGTGAAGTCGTTTTCTTTGACGCGCGTTCAGAATCTGTAACCGGACGGGTCTCGCTCAGCCAGCAGGCCAGTTCTACGAATGGAACTCAAACCGGCTATTACTCAAAAGACACCAAAGAAGTGTTTATAACGCTTTCATCGTCTGAAGAAATCGTTGTGGTGA
>DKOG01000261.1:0-1849 GCA_002469915.1 Bacteroidetes bacterium UBA7368 | reverse complement strand
CAGGTAGAGATCAGCTTATTATTGGTCGGTTTCCTACTTCTTCAGGTGGTTCATTTCCAGACTTTACCTCGGCCGGTACGGTTCAACTCATGAATCGAGCGGGTATCGTTTACGATTCGTACGTCGCTGGAGCATCCATTTCTAGTATAACCTTACGCTAAATCGTGGCTATTAATCGCTGTGTCTGCAGTAATGTGAGCTTTGCGGAGCTGAAAGCCATTGCAGATCAGAAGAAATTGAAGAGCATCTATGAAATACAGCAGGACCGCCCATTCGGGCGGTCCTGCAAACTCTGTATTCCATATGTTCGACAAATGCTCAAGGATGGAAGAACATCCTTTAACGAGGTCATTACCGAGTAATGATCACGATATCCGCCTGGATATTGTTGCCAACGAAATAGTCTACGCTGCTGTGGGTCCAGTTCATGTTGTAATCCGTACGGTCTATTGTGTAATCCACGGTAAAGGCGGTCCAGTCGCTATCATTGGCCGCGTCTTGGAAGCTCCGAATGGAGAAGGGTAAGAAGATGTCCTTCGAAACGCCGTGCATGGTGAACACGCCTTGGGCGAAATACTCATCTCCTCGACGCAAGATGGATGAACTGACAAAGCTAATTTCTGGATGGACTTCAACATCGAAGAAGTCGTCGGAGCGCAAGTGCTCATTTCGACCGTCAATACCTGTGTCGATTGATGCAGCCTGAATCGTGACGCGAACAGATGACGCCTCAAGATTAGATGCATCCCAGATTAGATCTACCGAGAAGTCAGTGAACTTGCCTGTTACTTTAGAAAGGCCCATTACAATCGGAACGTTGAATCCAACGGTGGAATGATTCCGGTCGATTCGAATAGGTTTGTTTTCTTTTTCCGGAGTTTCCTGAGCAACCGATCCGGTGGCGAAAGCAAAAATCAGGAGTAGAGGAAGGAGTCGTTTCATGGGAGTAGTTCAGATGGTATGCAGGTGACGTTAGGCGATTTGGGGAGAAGTAGCCTGTGCGTACGATGCAAGTTCAGAAGTCTGTACAGCATTCCTCCACTTCAATTCAGGGATTTCACCTCGGTAAAATATCTATTGAGCGGTACATTCTTGTATCGAATGGGTTTCCAGATCTAAGATTCGCCACACACGCCTGAGCCGTAAGGAGGTTGCTCACATGCTACATGGTCACGATCTCGTTTCCAGACGAGGATTTAGGGTCATGCTGATTCTTCTCGTTACAGCTTGTATGCCCTCTCGTGTTTGGGCTCAAGAACAACCGGTTACCGCTTTTCCGGCTCATATGCCCCGAGTCGCTCCTGCCCAAAAGTCTGGTGGACCGGCCTCTGCCAACAGCGATGCCTTTGATGTTACCTATTATCATCTGACGCTAGATCTTGCCCAAACTCGATCCCCTCTTCTCGTCGGGAGGGTCCGTATTGAGGGTGTTGCATGTTCTGTTTTACGGACGCTGGAGTTTGATTTATCTAATCTGTTGAGTGTGAGTTTTGTCATTTCCTCAGAGGGTACGGTGTTGCCGTGGGAGCACAGAACCGATCGTGTCTTTGTCCAGCTACCTGAAACCCTTCAGGCCGGCGACTTCTATGCATTAGACTTAGTCTATGAGGGAGATCCTCAAGGAACCGGATTTGGCTCGTTTGAAAGTATTCGGAACGATGCGGTGTATCCTGATATTATGTGGACGTTATCTGAACCCTACGGAGCCAAAGATTGGTGGCCATCAGATGATCATCCATCGGACAAAGCAGACTCCGTCCGTATTACCGTAACGGTACCCAAACCGTTCACCGTGGGATCCAACGGTGTCCTCATATCAGAGTCCGATCTGCCGAATGGAAGTACCAAG